>NZ_DDGR01000007.1:0-90904 GCF_002337775.1 Sphingobacterium sp. UBA1897 | reverse complement strand
ATTTTAGGCCTTTTATGCTTTTGACCAAAATGAGAATATCATAACGACAGATGCTCCAAGCATTGGTCATTATCGAGAAAATTTTATTTAGCTTCCCTCAACAGGTATTTAGGAGAGCTTTTACTTCGTTACCTCAAAACGATTTGCTCCATAATTCAAGTTATTCAGTGATAAGCCCATTGCGAATAGTAACTAATAAGCTACGAATTCTAAGTGACCATTTACAGATATTTAATCATCATTTAAATAATTAAATGTGTCTTTATTTTTACTGCCATATACAAGGGTATGCCTTCAAAACATACCATGGTTTAACAAGTAAATTTAAAGACAATGAAAAGATTAATGATGAGTTTGGTAGCAATGGTGATGCTATCATCTGTTGCTTCGGCCAAGACAGCTGCAACAATAGTCAACGGAAATACATCTGTGAAAACAACTTCCCAGCGCCTGGCTAACAATACGGTTAGGTTTACCGAGGCAACCATAGAAACGAATGCGGCATTCGTACGCTGTAATTTTAAAGTAAGTATTTATAGCTGTGATGGTGTTTTATTAGGCAGCGCTGTCTACACAGATTATGCTTCTTCAGCTGGCGGCTGTGCTAATTTCTTTGCAGCAATGCATGACTGGGTTGCAAACAACTAAACTTTTATTCATTCTTACACAAAAACAAAAGCGGGGCTTTGACCCCGTTTTTCTAAACTAAATTATCATGCGTAAATATTATATATTCTTTTTATTTCTATTCCTTTCCAGATTATCTTTTGCACAGCGGCTTCATGCGATATATGAATACATCCCATCAGCCATGGCTACTTTTAAAGAAGATGTCTATTATGATGGAACAGTGAAGATTGCTGTTCGTGATTCGATGCCAATACGCAAGCAGGAGCTCAACAAAGATGGCGATGATGAAGTAGCTTCCTCATTTTCGATAACAATTGGATCTGGCAAGAGGTATAACAGGGTCGTGATCCATCAAAATAAGGCTGACCAACAGCTAGAAACCCGTTCCATTCAAGGTGTTAACTATTTGGTGACGGACAAATTTCCGGCATTGGTCTGGAATACCGATTACACCGATGTGGATACGTTAGGCAAACATGTATGCCACAAAGCAACGGCCTCTTATCGTGGAACTACTTTGGTCGCTTATTATACCAATGATATTCCCGTACCTGTGGGACCATCGAAATTTGGTGGCTTGCCGGGCCTTATTGTGATGCTGTATAACGAAAGTGCCAATCCGAACTATTGGTACCTGAAGGAGGTAAATTATCCCTATGCGGGAAATATTCCCGTAAATGATAAATATATCCAGTCTTTACCCAAATTGAGCCTGGAAGAATTTGTCAAGAAAGACGACCAAATCAATGAAGAACAAATGCGTATTATGTACAGCAAAATGCCAATGATGGAAGGTGTAAGCGTTGATAAGCAAAAAGTTAGAGGCAGTGTAGAGCAAGTGTATGAATGGGAACATCAATAAGCGGATAGCGGCCTTATTCAGCTTTTGTCTGTTGTTTATGGTCGTACATGGACAGGTTGCTATCCATGGAAGCGTTAGTACTGAGGGAAAAGCGTTAGGAGGGGTACGTATTGATTTACGGCGTGATGGCGATAACAAAATGTTGGCTTATACGTTTAGCGACGGCCAAGGCAAATATCATGTGCAAACGGCCCAAAGTGGACCATTTACGTTGCTATTCAAGGCGCTTAGCTTTAAGCCAGTTTCCCTTTCGATTACGCCTACGCAGGCCGACACGCTAATTGATGTACAGTTGTCAGCTGGAGGGGTGGAGCAATTGCAGGAAGTGATTGTCCATTCCAAAGGCCCCTACCGCCGGGGCAGAGATACCATTGAGCTTGCTGTGAAATCCTTTTTGCAGGGTGACGAGCGTACGGTAGAGGATCTTCTTCGAAAGATTCCCGGCATTCAGGTGGGGGCCGATGGGAGTATCAAAATAGGCAATAAAGAAGTAGAAAAAGTGATGGTGGAAGGGGACGATTTTTTTGAAAAGGGCTATCGCCTGCTGACACAAAGTATGTCCGTTCGTCCCTTGGAAAAAATTCAGATATTGCAGCGGTATTCTAATAATAAACAGCTGAAAGGTATCGAAAATTCGGACAAAATTGCACTAAATCTGCAACTTAAGGAGGAAAGCAGGGCACAGTGGCTTGGCTCGGTGGATGCGCAGGTGGTTCCCATAGGTTCAAAATATTATCAGGCCAATGCGAACTTGATGAATTTTGGAAAAAAGAACAAATATTACCTATTAGGTGCTGCTAACAATAATGGAGTCGATGCCGTAAGCAGTATTAACCACCTGATCCAGTCTGGTTCTCCTGATGAACCAGGTCAGATTGGTGTCGGAATAACAACACCTACTTTGATAGATAATACGCCAAATTTGCCTAGTTTTGATTATAAAAGAACGAATTTCAATAACGATAAGCTGTTGTCCTTGAATACCATTTTAAATCCGACCCCACAGTTAAAGATCAAATGGCTGGGTTTTGCAAATCCTACTAAAAAATCATTTTATCGAAATACCGTGCAGAACTATCATTTGGAGGATATTCAATTTACCAATACCGAAGATTATCAGTTTACCAGAAACATCGATAACTACTTCACGAAACTGGAACTGCAGTTGGAGCCCAATAAGCGTACACTGTTGAGCTATTCAGGTACACTAGGTTCTCTGAGAAAAAATGATTTGGGTGCATTACTGTTTAGTGGTGTTCAAAGTGAGGAACTGACCAAAAGTAAAGGATATTTGACCAACCATAGTCTGAGTTATAGCTACAAATTTTCGGAGCGGGATGTACTGGTCAGCTCACTACGTTGGATAAAGCAGCAGTCGCCATTGGACTACAGTATCAATCAATACTATTATGAAGACTTATTTGGAGGTAAAGATATCCATGCGGTAAAACAACATATCGAAAATAATCTGCAGTATATGGGCGCTACTACACACTATGTAAGCCGAAAGAAAAATGGTGATTTTTTTGAGTTGGCCTTCAATATGGCCTACCAGCAGCAACAGCTCAACACCGAATTGAAGTTGTTATCAAATCCAGACGAGTTGGGTGGGACAGCAGTATCTCCTTCGGGATTTTCCAATGCGATGGACTTAAACGTGTTTCAGACGAACCTTATTTCCAAGTATACCTTTAAACGAAATAAATGGGAATTGACACCTCGCTTGCAGGCAGGTCTTGTACAGAACAGGTTGACAGATTTTGGGAAACCCAAACATAAAAATAACCTGTTGCTTTCTCCAGGACTATCGGGGAAATGGGTTATCCATCCAAAAGGGCGACTGGAAACAGATCTCTATTTTCAACAACAGAATACCTCACTCACCGAGCTAATTCCCCATTATTATACGACAGGGGTTCGAAACTTTATTCGAGGAACGGATAATCTAGCGACCTTAAGTAGTTCTGGTGGCACGCTGATGTACACCTATGGCAGTATGACAGATCGTTTTTTTGCGAACCTTTCGGCCGGACATCAGATTTTGTTTGATTATGTGGGTACAGAAAGCAGTTTAGACCCCAATTTTAGCCTTGTGCAACAAGTATTGCTTAAAAACAAAAAGAGCAGCAATTACAAGGCAGATCTCAATTATTACCTGAAAGTTGTAGGTGGAAATTTCCGTCTGGACTTAGGTGCAAACACGGCAGATTACGAAACATTGGTGGTGGGCGTGGGCAATCGTCAAATTCATACAGAGACATATGATTATGGACTATCGTTTAGAAGTGCATGGAAATCCAGGTTGAATATTTACACAGGTTATGCCCTGCAGTCGGTTACTTATCGCTCAGATAGCAAAACTACACTCAATAATAGCCGCGGATTTCTGAATGTATTTTTGAATATGGGAAAAAATATACAGTGTAATCTAAAGAATGAATCCTATCGCTTTGGCAGTTTCCTTGGGCAGGATTCCAAGACCTATTATTTTTCGGATTTCTCCCTATCTTATGAATTGCGGCAACATAGGACAAGATTTACCATGACAGCAAAAAATATTTTTAATACTCGCTTTTTCAGAAATGCTGAATTGACAGACCTTTATAATACCAGTACCGAATATAAACTTTTGCCGGGTTATATCAGTTTTGGGGTAGATTACAGCTTTTAAGTTTTTATCTTGAAACCAGGACAGAACATATCGTCGAAGATGAAAAATTCTTTCAGGATAGGCCTGCAACCGTTGCTTTTTATTACAAGTTGATTTCATCCGAAATTAGATTGTCAATAAAAACGCTTTGATCAATTCGGCGGTTTCAATAGGTTTTTCCGCAAGAATAAAATGGCCACAGTTTTCAATTTTTTTAAGTGTTAGATTACGGGTGATTTCCGGTAATGAATGAAGCAGTAGGTCATAGCCACTTGCACCAATCGCCAGGACTGGCATTTCTAATTTACTGTAGCTCGCGTAATCTTTAATATCCTGTGGAAAGGCTTGATACCATGCATTGGAACAACGAATAGCATCTTTATTATCATAAGCTTCACTATAAACAGATTTATCAAATTGGCTTATGCTATCTTTATTAATCAGCAGGTTGTCAAATAACCAAGAGATGACGATTGACATGCGTCCCTCAAGTAACCTTTCCGGTAATTCTTTGACTTGGTTAAAAGCTAGCCACCATGGATATAGATAAGTTCCCCCCAAAACAGGTAGCATAGGAAGCTGATACATGCTTGGGTCTGGATGTGGTGTATCTAGCAGTATCAATTTACTAGTTGCTTGAGGATAATTACAAGCAAAACTAAAAGCAACATGTGCACCGATATCGTGACCTGCAATAAAAACGCTGTCCAAGCCTAAATGCTTTACTAATTTGTAGATATCCTTGGCGATGTTCTTTTTGTCGTAACCATTTTCCGGTTTATCCGAGCTACCCATTCCTCTAATTTCAACTACAAATACTTGGTTGCTTTCTGCTAATATAGGCATTACATGATGATAGGCCCACCATGTTTCTGGATAACCCGGAATAAGAATTATGGGGTCTCCTTTGCCTCCGTGAACATAATGGATTGAAATGTCATTTATTACGATAAAATTGCTTGTGAAGCCGGGTACAAGTTTAATAAGTTCTTTGTCGGAATATGCTGTTTTCATGATAAAAAGATATTTATAGCGACCATTGATTTTCTATAGACAAATTTAAACTGTATTTTTACAACCAACAAGTATGAAGTATACTTTATACTTGTGATATTTTTTTAAACTATTGATTATCAAGTGAAATTAATTAGTCAACTAGCGAGGGAAGCGAACATTCCTATTGGAACTATACGTTTTTATGAAAAGAGTGGACTCATTTCTGGCAAGACAAAAAAGGATATAACTTCCAATAACTACGTTTATTACGATGATGAAGTAACCGAAAAACTGAGGTTCATAAAGATGGCAAAAGCTGTAGGTTTTACGTTAGCTGAAATTAAGCAGGTTATTGATGCATGGTATCAAAAAGAGCTAACTCAGACAAGTAAAATGGAAGTGCTCGATCTTAAATTGGAACAGATAGATGCTAAGATAAGGGAACTTAAAGTAATGAAAAAGCAAATCGAACAATGTAAAAGCAATATCCAAAATGGTTTAAGTCGATAACCTATGTTTCCGGCTTTACCTACTCCTAGCTCATTGAAATGAAAAAGATGAAAGAATACAAAATTGCTATTGGATTGTCAACCGTATTGTGTCTAATTGCCTTTTTTATTAGAGATCGGTTTTTAATGTTTTTTACAACCGAAATTATAGGTGAAAGCCCCTTGTTTAAGGATAGCTGGCGTCTACCTGGCCAGGTTTTACCAACACTGATTTTTATTTTCTCTTTTGGAATTCTCCCTTTTCTGTATCTGTCAGTCAAAAATTATTGTAAAGTATCTTCGTTAAGAAATCAACGGCTTTCCCTTCTAATTATCAGTACTTCGGGACTTATATTGTGTTGGGTGCGCTTGGTTTATTTAAAATTTAAAGTTGCTCAGATACGAGACCTGTTAAGAAGGGCCGAGTTTACTTCGGATGGTGATATACCCAGCGTTCGGTTTCAAGATATGCATCTAGAGTCTTATCTCTTAGTAGGCTTACTTGTTGGCTGGCTACTAAGTATTATTATTTTTAGAAAATCTACAAATCCTAAACTTTAATCCCCCCCTGAATGCTTAACGAGAGGGGGATCTCGTACTATGAACTGCATGAGAGTGTAGAACATCCTGCGGTGTTGTCATAGCTAGAAGGACGTTTGACGGAAAATTCCGGAAATAATTCTTGGTATGGATTTTCTAATGCTTGCGTTAGTTTCATTAACATTGCTGTTTTTCCAGCATTAATTTCTTCAATGCATTGGTAAAGCAGATAGTTCCGCAGTATAAATTTGGGGTTTGTTTTTTTCATTAAATCCAGGGACTCAGCTTTTGAAATTGAATTTGAATGCAAGCGGGATTGATACTGTTCCATGAAGTCTTTAAGTCGGCTAAGCTTTTCTTCATTTAACACAGCGTAAGCTACTGGGCTAAAATGTTCATGTAAATCAGTTTCTGGAGTTATTTTTTCCAATTGATTGAAGAATAAGGTATGATCCAATGCGAGTTCTTGCATTAAACCTTGCCAGTTGTTAAAAAACACCTCATCTTCCTTTTTTAGCCCATCAAATCCGAATTTTTTGCAAAGCATTTTGTCATGAGCTTCCCAAAAGTAAACGCCAAAATTATTTAGGGTGTTTTCAAGGAATTTTTCATCGTTGATGATAGGTTGGAGGGCATTCGCAAGTTTCCATAAATTCCAGTTTGCAATCTGTGCCTGCTTTCCAAATGCATATCTCCTTCCTGGTAGATCCGTCGTATTGGGCGTGAAATTTAAATTATATTCATCCATCATTGAGTAGGGACCATAATCGATCGTTAGGCCTAAGATCGACATATTGTCTGTATTCATTACCCCATGCACAAAACCTACTCTAAACCATTCTACCATTAAGTCTGCCGTGCGGTTACATACATTTTCAAAAAAATCTTTATATTTCTGCTGATCGGATGAAACAATTTCAGGGAAGTAATTTTCAATCGTAAAATCAAGCAGATCCTGTAATAAGCTGTGCTCCCCCTGAGCAAACATCAGTTCAAAATGTCCAAAGCGAAGGAAGCTTTCGGCGGTTCTGATTACCACGGCTCCTTTTTCGTATTGTGGGTTGCCGTTGTACATGATATCCCGAAGAACATCTTCTCCCGAAAAGGCCAGGCTTAAGGCCCTGGTAGTAGGTATGCCCAAGTGATACATGGCTTCACTCATCAGGTATTCACGTACAGAAGATCGCAATACGGCTCTTCCGTCTGCACGTCTTGAATAGGGCGTTGCACCAGCTCCTTTCCATTGAATTTCGGTCTTCTTACCCGCGGCATTGGTAATTTCTCCTGCAAGAATAGCCCTACCATCGCCCAGTTGTCCGGCCCAGTTACCAAATTGATGTCCCGCATAAGCTGTAGCGTAGGTCTGAATATTGTCGGGTAGGTGAGATCCTACCAAAAAGTTAAGGTCCTTTTCTTCAAATTTACCCAGCCCTATTTCCTCAGAAAGAGCCTCGTTGAAAGCAATCAGTTGAGGCTGTTCAAACCCAGTAGGTTCGATCGTAGCAAATAACACTTTTGGCGTACCTCGCTGTGTAGGATTATTGGAAAAATCTCCAGGAAATTTTTTGAGGAAAGGTTGTTTGATCTGTTCAATATTCATACGGCAAAGATATTAATTATAAAAGATATAGACTTTCCAAATTATGGAAAGGTCCTGCATATGGTCAAAGCGTTTTCAGAATGACCATGTTGAGGGAAAAATCAGTTGCTGTCGGACTAGGCTCGCTAATTATTGCAGTGACTGAACAATTCAGGAAGATCAAAGCCTGTCTAACAGAATACAGAATTTTGTTTTTCTCTAGCACGGTCGTAAGCCTTTTGCAAGAGGTAACAGGCATAGGCAACATCTTGTTTATTGTGAAGGTAAAAACTGATCCATCCTGAATTTTTAAATAGATGATGGTCCTTGATTTTTCCGTCCATCATTAATGATTTTTTTAGCTCTTTATTTAATAAAATATCCACTAAACCATTGCTATGTACTTGTGCGAATTCCTTTCCCGAATAATTGAACGCAGTCCCGCCATATTTATGTATCCCAACCGTCGTCCCGGGCATACCTTCGACATTTTCTTCCAGGTCATCGATCCAATGTAGCAGTTCGGGCTTCGCAATGAACATCCAAAGTCTCATAAGACTATCAAATAGGATGGCTAATAAAGGGATATCCTTTAAAAAGCCAAGTTTTCTTACCACAAAAGAAAACATAGGTTATCGCTCGCTTAATAGTTTAATATGCTCCATTACTCGGAAATGGACATTCCTAGTGATACTTTCTGCCCAAAGGTCATAATACCAAGTAGGGAAGACATGGAGATTATACCAACTGTTCCCGATAAGGGTGATGGTACCATTTCCATTGTCTTTCAACATAAATTGACCTCTTTTGATATCTATATGTCCCATAATTTCAGGGTCTTTGGGTTGATCAATGATATCAAAAACTAAGTTTTCATTGACGTCAAATTTTACAATCTTCTCATCGAAAATATATCCGTTGCTGAAAATGCATTTTCGGTTTGCGCCAAGTTTATGCTCACTTACCGTTGTGGCCATTGGGCTCGGCATTCCTATATTAAAGAGCCAATAGCTTTCCTTCTGAGATATCGGATCGAAGGCGACCACGTGCTCCCATACTTGTGCTGGACTCGCATGAATCAAGATCTCATCGGAGACCATATTTTCGTGATGATGATCACTCAGGGAGTCAACAATAAAAATTCCAAGTAACAGGCTAACAATGCTTATATTCAATTTTTGATTACTCTTTTTAAACATTGACCTTCCAATAAAGGCGCCTGCGATAACAAAACCAAAAATAAGAGGGGAAACAATTAAGAGGCAAATAATGCCTTCACCTAAGAATATAAAGCTCAGTAAGATAGCCATGAGACTACCCAAGATAGAGCATGCCGTTATTTGTGTTCCTCTCATGTTGGTATCTTTCCAACACCAAGCCATAATAATACCCATCAACAGTGGAATAATCACAAACTCAGAAAAGACAAGTACACCCACATCCTTGGGCAGCAATGAAGATTGCATACCAATAATTAGAAATGCAAAAATGTTGGCTATTAGAATGCCCTGAACTATTTTAGAACTTCGTACTTTATAAAACGTTTGTTTCAAACTCATCGTATTTGATTGTTAGGCTTCCCGACTCAGGCTGATCTGATTTTAGCCGCATATTCACACACTGCTTAAAGGCGTTTAAGTGAAAAAGCGATATCGAAGCTAATGCTTTTTTAATTGTTAATGACCAGTGGTGTCTGAATATTTATTTCGGTATTTTGTGCCTTTACCCAGGGACCAGCATAATAGTTCCATTCATCATTCGGGCGACAATTTATGAATATGCCACCCACTTTTGGCTTGCCATCCGTTATGCTAAAACTTTGTATGGCTAAGATATTAAATAATTCGCTATTTAATAAATTTTGGAATGTTGCTAAATATAATGCTATTCAATTGAAGCTGATCAAAATGTTACAAATACGGAAATGCCTTTGCGTTGGATGTATCCTACTTCTGAATTCGATACAAATCGCGAAAAAGTTGATGAAGCAAGTCTACGACAATGGGGTGGAGTTGATAATGTGGATAAAATTATTTGGTTATTACAGAAATAAGTAAGAAACTCGCTTATAAGATAATGGTAGAAACCGCATTTCGATAAGAACGTTGTGGTAATACTTGTTCATAGAAATAGACAACTCCAATGAAATTAAGAAAAATTATATTGCTTTTGGTGATAACCCTTTTAGGGCATATGCTCTTCGCTCAGGCAAAAAATGAGGTAAAGGTACTGCAAATCAATATCTGGCAGGAGGGGACTGTCGTGCCGAATGGGTTTCCTGCTATTGCAGACGAAATTATTGCCAAGCATGCAAATGTCGTTCTCTTTAGTGAAGTCCGCAATTACAAGGGAACAGACTTTATTCAGCGTATACTAACGGAACTCAAAGCTAAGGGGGCCATATATTTTGGCCAGTCCAGTGACGCAAAACTGGATGTCGGCTTTATTTCCAAATATCCGATTGAATCACAGCATATGCTTTATGAAAAAGATAGTACTATGGGCGGTGTTTTAAAAAGTAAGATCAAGATTGGAAAGCGTTCTTTTGTATGTTATTCTTTACACTTGGACTACACGAATTATGCCTGCTATTTGCCACGTGGTTATGATGGTGTGACCTGGAAAAAGTTAGATCGTCCTGTTTCAGACGTAGGTACCATTATCGAGGCTAATCGGAAAAGCAAACGTGATGAAGCTATCCAGGATATCCTGAGCGATGTAGAGAAAGAGGATCAATCACAATCGTTTATTATTGCAGGTGATTTTAATGAGCCTTCGCATTTGGATTGGACATTGGCGACAAAAGATCTTTTTGACCATCGTGGGGCAGTGGTTCCCTGGGACTGTTCGGTTTTATTAGAAAAAGCCGGATTTATAGATAGCTTCCGTCAATTATATCCCAATCCGGTCAGTCATCCTGGTTTTACTTACCCTGCTTTTAACAAGGATGTTCCCATTGAGAAATTGGCATGGGCACCCACAGCGGATGATCGGGATCGGATCGATTACGTTTATTACCGCAGCAAAAAGCCGTTGAAGGCAGTAAAAGCTAACATTGTCGGTCCTGTGGAAACCGTAAAGTATGGGCAGAAGCAGGAAAAAGATAGTGAAGATAACTTCCTGCTGCCCGAATGCGTGTGGCCAACCGATCATAAAGCGATGTTGGTTATGTTTGAATTCTAGTGCATCAATAGCCATATGAAATATACCGAAAAGCCCGTAAGTGCCTACGAATGATAATTTATCTGCAGCGAATTATAATTGGTTCGATTTTTAATAGGTTGTACTGTTAAATTTGTGTTTAAAATGATAAGTTTATCATGAACAAATCAAGCTAATGAAAAAGATTAAAAGGTTCGTTTTAGTGGTCGTCGCTCTATGTGTAGTAGCCCTGGTTGTTGTGGTGATAACCAATAGCAATGTAAGGGCTAAAACAGATTCGGTGATTTTCACTGAACTTAAAGATGTGCCAAGAACCAAGGTCGCCATCATTTTTGGCGCTGGTATCAATGGTGATCAGCCAAGTAGATATTTGAAAGATAGACTCGATGCTGGGATTTCATTGTACAAAAACCACAAAGTGGATAAAATATTGCTGTCGGGAGACAACGGAAGAGACGAGTACGATGAGCTTAGCGTAATGAAGTTGTACTGTCAGAAAAATGGCATCGATACCGCAAAAATTTACATTGACTATGCTGGGTTCGATAGCTATTCGACCATGTACCGGGCAAAATATATATTTAATGTTGATACGGCAATCTTGGTATCTCAGAAATATCATCTAAATAGATGTATTTATCTGGGCGATAAATTGGGCATAAAATCATTCGGCTATAGTGCAGATCGAGGCGCTTACCCGGGGTATAAATATTATGCATTTAGAGAAAAACTATCGGTTGCGAAAGCCGTTTTGGATGTAATGAGAAATAGAAAACCAAAGTATTTAGGTAAGCAGGTGGATGTAAACGGAAAATCGAATTACACGAAAGAATAGGTTATTAGATTTTGTAGACCGATAGACCATTTATTATCGTATAATTGTTTGAAAAACCAGGTATTAATTTAATATTGGACAACAGACAAATGAAAGTTATTCTAAAAATACTTTTAGTTATATGTGGGATTGGGATCGCAATTTTCGTGGGTTTTATCGTTATGATTCAGGCCGCTTTTGGTGGTTTTGACAAAGATTATTCCGTAACGGAACTTAAAGAAAACTTTGAGGAAAAAAGAGCCGAGATTTATGAAGTCAAAAATTATATAAACAAAATAATTCCACCAGATAAATCTGTTGAAATAGAATTTAGCAAAAACAATACTTTAGGTATTTTCCATTTGAAAGTGGGTGGCAGGTTTGACAGTAACTGGGATGTGAAAATTAGTTCGAATACAACAGACTCTTTATTGCAAAAACTTGGTTGGACAAGAGGGACTTTAAAGACTCTCAAAGAGAAGTTAGATAATGCAAATTGTATCGGTATTACAAGCGGACAACCTTGTAAGATAAGCTTTCAACGAAGCGGGATGGGGAGGTATTCCTTTAATTTGTTTGATAAACCAATTGCCGATAGCTTAAAAGCGCGTTACAATGACGGCTGCACTTACATTATGGTAAATGACAGGCTTGTGCTGGAATATGGTGGTGGTGCGATTGGAAGTCAATGCTTTTATAATTTAGAATAGGTAGAAAGCTTAGTCGCTAAAAAGAACAGGCCGTATGAAATTGACTATTAAACAATCTTATCATCAACCGAAGAGTTACTCTTTGGTACCTTAACCATTTATAATTCCTTGAATAAACAAAAATCGTCATGCAGAAGTTTAAAATCATTTTAAAACTTCTGAATTGTTTGACTGGTAAGATCGCGGGATAAGAGTGAGCGCTAGAATAAACGAAGTTTAATCTTCTGCAGCGCCAGTATTCTTCTTTCTTTTACTAGGAGCATCCGGGGATAAAATAGCTAAAGCCAATGTCTTCAGGAGTTTGCGGGAATCAAGTTGAATAAGTATTTTCGTATAAATTCCAACTTGATATGAAATTCCTTTTAACCTTTATTTTTTGTTCCTGGTTTTCTTTTTCACTATTTTCTCAGGTTGGGAAAGTAGGCAGGCAGAAAGATCAATTTGAAGTAATTGATTCTGTTCTCGGCCAAGTTTTAAAAGATCATCATGTGGCGGGTTTTGCCGTTGCTATTGTGAAAGGTGATAAAATAATTTATAATAAGGGATTTGGTTATCGTGATTTCGCGAATAAAAAACCCGTCACACCCAATACGCTTTTTGCAATTGGTTCAAGCTCCAAAGCTTTTACTGCTTCATTGTTAGGTTTGTTGAGAGCAGATGGCAATCTAACATTTGAGGACCGAGCGGTATCTTTACTGCCAACGTTGCGGTTTTACAATGATGAGATGGATAATCAAATCGTTGTTAAAGACCTAATGGCGCATAGGACAGGCTTGTCCCGCTATGATTTATCTTGGTTTCTGTTCAATAGCAAAAATAGAGATAGTCTGATTTCGCGGGTCAGATTTATGAAACCCAGCTCAGGCCTGCGAATGAAATGGTTCTATAATAACTTCATGTACCTTGCTCAAGGAATGATTGTGGAGCGATTGAGTGGTAAGACATGGGAACAAAATATACAAGAAAAGTTTTTTACCCCCCTACAAATGACCCGTTCTAATACCGATCTTTTAGCATTTCAACGAGACAGCGATGCTTCTTTGCCCTATACACTTTCCAAAGATAACACGATAAAACTGATTGATTATTATAATATTAGTGGTATGGGGCCAGCAGGAAGCATAAATAGCAGTGCTAATGACATGTCCAATTGGCTCAAGGTTTGGCTCAACCGAGGTTATTTCAATGGGAAAGAAATAATTCCTGCAAATTATATAAATGAGGCTGCGAGCTCCCAAATGGTGATGGATGCAGCTTTACCAGACAAACATAAAGATGTCTTCCTTTCCAATTATGGTTTAGGCTGGATGATTGGCTCCTATAGAGGACATTATCAAGTAGAACATGGTGGAAATATTAACGGATTTTCTGCGAATGTAGCATTTTTTCCAACAGATACACTCGGAATTGTCGTATTAACCAATCAAAACGTATCTAAAGTTCCTACAGTGGTCAGAAATTCCATAGCGGATATACTTCTTGGTTTGAATCCAATCGACTGGAATGGTGAAAAAAAGGCTGAAATCGACTCAATGCGCCATATTAAAAAAGAAGAAGAAGAAAAGTTGCCCGTTACAGCGACGAAACCTTCCCATTCCTTAAAACAGTACACTGGTTCTTTTGAAAACCCTGCATATGGAATTATTGAGGTAAGGCTTAAGAATAACAAGTTATACAGTGAACTCGGTTATGAGAAGGTTGTTCTTATTCATCGACATTATGATGTTTTTGACCCACGGTCTGTCGATAAAAATGGGGTAGCGGATACTGAACCAAGTAATCTTCTCTTTAACTTCTTTAGCGATGTGGACGGTCAGATTCAAGGTATAGGAATTCTATTGGACGGAAGTGAAAAACCAGTTATGTTTGATCGTAAACCCAATTCTGCTGCTACATCGCGGTAACAGAACAATCGTATGGACCAATAAGATGAAAAGGAAGGTGCCGATGACACGCTTAAGCCAGTTGCCACAGAAAGGATGAGGTGTCAAACTGTAATTGAATATACGAAAGCAGAAGATTGGATGGATTTTAGAATTGGCAACTTTAATGAATCTTAAGTATTATAGATTTTGTTATTGTTAATTTATAGACGCATTATGAGATATTCATCTGCAAAATTAATTGATTATCATTGGCATTTTGAAATAAAATAGCTTTTTTAAAGCATATTAGTTGGAGAATATGAACATTCATTCTAGGTCACAGGATATGATCTCGTAAACCCAAGTGAAAAAACGATTTTATTATAAACCGAATGACTTCTTTACCAAAATTCTTATTAATTGGGATATTCTTCTTATGGAGCGGAGCCCTTTATGGGCAGGCTATGGAAAATATCGTGCAGGGTAAGGTCGTCAATCCTGATCACGTACCTGTTTTCCTGGCTACAATAAGCTTATATAGTATTGATAGCAAACTGATAGCTAGTTCAATGACAGATAGCACGGGCTGTTTTCGGATTGCGCATAGACTAACGGGCAACTATTATTTGTTGATTAAGCACCTTGGTTATAAAGAGCTGAGGAGCAGTTCGTTTAATCCGTCCAATGGCAACGTTGGGACACTGCATCTTCTCCGACAGGAGAATACACTGGAAGCGGCAGAAGTCGAAGGTAAAAAGAAGTTGTTTCTGTAGATGGAGGTACAGTCGTCTATCATGTAGAGAATAGCATAGGCTCACAGGATATATCAGCTTTCGATGCTTTGAAGAGATCCCCTGGTGTGCAGATAGAAAACGATACAGACATTACACTCAATGGGAAAAGTGGGGTACAGATCCTCCTGGACGGAAAACAAACTTTTCTTTCAGGAAAAGAACTTAGTGACCTATTGAAATCGATGTCATCCAATAACCTCAAATCCATCGAAATTATCAATAATCCAAGTGCCAGATATGATGCCACTGGAGCTGCAGGTATAATCAATATCAAAACCAAAAAAAATCAGACAAAAGGATTAAATGGAAACATTTCCACGGCCTTTGCCTATGGTGTCAGTCCCAAACAATTGGAAAACCTTGCATTTAACTATCGGGTTAATAGGATTAATGTCTATGGAACTTACAATCATACATTGGGGTATTACAATTTCCTCTATGGTACGGATCGCCAGCAAAATGGAAAGTCGTATGACAGCCATACGATCGACGTGGACAAACGTCAGAAAATGGCGGCTCAAGTCGGGATCGACTATTTTATTGACGAAAAGAATACGGTCGGTTTTTTTGCAAATGGCAATTTTATCTTTGGAGGAGGTCTCACCAATACCGCTACAGCCATTACAACACCGCCTTCCACCACGGTTGAGGAAACGCTGGATGCCATTAACGATGATTACGGCCAGAATACGAAACGCTACAATTTTAACCTGAACTACAAATACGAAGATACAATAGGGCATAGTCTAAATATTGATGCCGATTACGGTCTCTTCGGTAAATGGAACAAAAACCTGCGGTCAAATATTTACCGTGACAATCAGTATGTAGTTACTGACGAAAATCTTTACCGTACTCTTAATGATATCGATATTGATCTAAAAGGATTAAAAATGGACTATGCAACACGGTTGTGGGGTGGGAAGTTGGAAACAGGTGCCAAATACTCCGCAGTAGGCTCGAAAAATAATGCAAACTTTTACCATGTCAAACAATCGGAAGATAGCCTAGACAATAGACGTTCAAATGATTTTCACTTCGATGAGCATATCAGCAGTGCGTATGTTGACTACAAACGGTCCATTGGTGCCTGGTCTCTACAGGGCGGACTGCGACTAGAATATGCTAGCTCCAATGGTACCCTACTTTATCAGGGGTATGGGGCAGATCTCAACGAACATATCAATAGAAAGTTTACTAACTTTTTCCCCTTTTTTTCCATTGCCACACAATTGACTGCTAAACAGACACTGTCTTTGTCTTATGCCAAACGTATAGAAAGACCAGCATATCAGGATCTCAATCCTTTTGTATATATGCTTGACGAGCTTTCATTCTGGAAAGGGAACCCCTTCCTGGTACCTTCATTGACCCAAAGGTTTTCGTTACTTTATTCCGGGAAAAATTCGACAATAATAGGCATAAACTATGCCTATACAGACCAATTGAATGCAAAAGTAACAGATACACTGGAACAGGATAAAATCATGATGATCAGTAAAAATGTGGGGACACAGCAACATTGGTCCCTGTCCCTGACGCAGACTTATTCGCCTAGGCCCTGGTGGGACATGACTTTCAATGGCCTGTTGTATTATATCCATAATGACGTTTCCTTTGACCAGTACCAAAATCTCAACTTGAGGCAAACTGCGGGACGTGCCGGTCTCCTTCAGACCTTCAAACTCCCCTTTCAGATGAGGGCAGAAGTTTCGGTGGTCTACAATTCAAAACGACTCGGTGGGGCCAATACCATCAGTAGACCGGTTAGTCAAGCGGACATTGCGTTCCAAAAATCTGTATTAAAAGACAAAGCAACAATACGACTGGCTATCACCGACATCTATAAAGGTAACCAAGTTAAATACACGCAAAATTTACCAGGACTGCTTTCATCAAGCTATGGCTACTACGAATCAAGACAGGTACGTCTGAGTTTCAACTATAGGTTCAGCAGTGGAGCGACTAAGGATCAACGTAATCGCAAATCGGCTCTCGAAAGCGAAAGCGGCCGGATACAATAAGATATCGGCACCGTTTGTATATATTTATTTTTTAATATTGGCCCTGCAATACATTGATGAATCTTCTAAATTTGAAATCTATAAATTAATAAAGACACGACATGAAGTTTACTATTTTCTTTTTAACATTAACATTTCTTTGCTTTAACTGCGAAGCCCAAAAGCAAGCTGAAATCTTCAAGGTGATGTCATGGAATATATTGCACGGAGCAAATGATAGTGAGGATGGCAAAGCCCATGCGGTACAGATTATAAGAGAAATAAATCCAGACGTCATATTGATGGTGGAAACTTACGGTTCCGGCAAAGAAATAGCCGATTCCTTAGGTTATATATAAACTAAGTTCTTTTATTTTTCGAAAAAAAAGATTGACATGATCAAGAATTTCGCTAAGCTAAAGTCACCCAATTAGTTTTCAAGGATTAGAAGTCGACTGTAGGTAACCATGAGCCTATCGATATCGAGCTATGGCGGAGTTCTGACAATAAAGCGCTGTTCAAAACAAGTACAGGCTTTATTATTTATTGGCCAAACTGAATTCTTCTTCTGTTACGGGATTTAGCCAAGTAACCTGAACATTTTCTTTAAAATTAGTGATGGCAACATGTACCATTTTCGTAGTAGCAGTTGCGCCGTGCCAGTGTTCTATATTCTCAGGAATATTGACAACATCACCTTTTTTGATTGCTTGTGCCGGTTTCCCTTTCTCCTGATAGAGTCCATTTCCTTCGATTACCAGTAAAACCTGGCCTTTAGGATGTGTATGCCAGTTTGTTCTCGCACCAGGTGCAAAAGTTACGCTACCTGCCGAGAAATCATTGTTTTTATCCTTTGCTACCAAAGGGGTTAAAAATGCATTTCCAGTAAACCATTCCTTAGGCAATGGTTCCCCTTTGGGAAATATTTCTGCTGTGTTCATTGTATGATCTGTTTTAGTGTTGCAGGCGAATAAACTTATCGCCATAATTGGGATAACGAATAACCCGTTCATATAGTTTGCAATTTGGTCTTCATAAAGACCATCCGATATAAAGATGATCTGAATTCTTTATTATATGTTTTTAATGATTTTTGCCGGAATTCCACCGACAACTGTATTATCCGGTACGTCCTTGCTGACAACGGAGCCAGCTGCTACCACAGCATTTTCTCCGATTGTAACACCGGGCAGGATTGTTGCATTTGCCCCGATCCAGGCATTCTTTTTGATATGGATCGTAGCCACATTTAACGATTGTCTGTTTTCAGCCTCAATTGGATGGCCTTCTGTTAATAAACTCACTTTGGGAGCGATTAACACATCATCTTCTATAATTATACCACCTAAATCCAAAAAAACACAGTCAAAGTTGATGAAGACATTTTTTCCTATCGTTGTATTCTTGCCATAGTTGATATATAATGGTGTAAATACAGTTGTACTTTCATCTATAGCTGAACCGGTAATCTGACTTAATAGATTTCTTATCTCATTGGGATCAGCCGAATTATTCATAGGCACCAATAATGCTTTTGTAGCAAAAGAAGCTTGCTTCAAACGGTATTCTTGGGGATCATCGGAAGAAATATTTTTATTCTTTTTCAATCGTTCAAAAATATCTTTCTGATAAGTATTATCTGATGTTTTCATGGAATAGCTAGTTAAATTTTATATGTAATTTAATGAAATAAGTACGTTATTTTAAATTAGCGATAAAGAATGCTGTTAGTTTATCGAATGGAATTTTGTCGAATTGATCATATAAGTCAACATGAACTGCATTGGGGATAATCATTAGCTCCTTTGGTTCGGTAGCAGCTTTATAAGCGTCTTCACTGAAATATCTTGAATGAGCATTTTCACCTGCAATGATTAGCATGGGGCGAGGTGCAATTTCCTTGATATAAGAGAGAATCGGCATATTCATAAACGACAGGGGGGAAGTTCCCGTCCATGAAGCATTTGAATTGATAGAACGAGGATGAAATCCACGAGCTGTTTTATAATAATCAAAATATTCCCTGACAAACTGAGGCTCACTGCCAGTCAATTTTTCCGGTAAATTGTTTGTTGAAGATGCGTAAGATCCGCTTTCGGCATCTTTCCAGCGCTGCAGGCCTAATTGTTCCAATGTTTGTGTACGTTGCGCAGCAGTTATCACATCGTTATAGCCTTTTGACATGACGCGCGTCATATCGTACATACTGGTCGTTGCTACTGCTTTTATACGTTTGTCTACTGCCGTTGCATTTAATGCAAAGCCAGCAAATCCACAGATGCCAATGATTCCGATTTTGCTCCTGTCAATATTTTTCTGCAACCCTAGAAAGTCTACAGCTGCGCTGAAATCTTCGGTGTTGATATCTGGCGATGCTACGTTACGAGGTGAACCGCTGCTTTCACCAGTGTAGGAAGGGTCGAACGCCAAGGCAATAAATCCTCTTTCCGCCATTTGGTTGGCATACAATCCAGAAGATTGCTCTTTCACTGCACCAAAAGGGCCACTGATGGCAAGTGCAGATAACACTTTGTTGTCTGTGTTTTTAGGGATGTATAAATCGCCAGAAAGTGTGATGCCATAACGGTTTTTAAAACTTACTTTTTTGCGGGTTACCTTATCGCTTAATTGAAAAGTATAATGATCTGACGAACTATTCATCGGTTTTAAATTTTGGTTTGATTGTACATGCTGCGCGGAAGTCCTATCAGAAAACAGGAAAGACAAGACCAATAATGTTAATGCTATTTTCATATCTGTATTACATTAATTATTACAGATACAAAGGTAGATCAGTATAAAGGGGAGGTGTTAACGATTATCAAACTAAAACTTAAGAATTTCAAATCTCAGATTCCCGGAGCGATTTCGGGTTTGTTCCCGTCAGTTTTTTAAAGAAGTTATTGAAATAAGTAGGATATTCAAATCCCAGTGCGCTGGCTATTTCTGAAATATTCCAGTCTGTGTGCAACAGCAGGGCTTTAGCTTCTGTTAGGATTCTTTCTGAAATCAGCGTCGTTGTAGATTTGCCCGTAATTTCTTTTACAGCACGATTCAGATAGTTGACATGGATGTTGAGGTTTTGTGCATAATCTTGCGCTGTTCTCATTTTGAGCGGACTTGCAGGTGTTTCGATTGGAAATTGACGTTCTAATAGTTCCAAAAACACCGATGCGATACGTGCTGTACCATTCTTGGTAGGGGTATACACTTCTGACGGTTGAAGTTTAAGGGCTTCGTGAATGATCAAGTTGATGTAATTGCGTATGAGTTCGTCTTTAAACGTATAGTCACTTTCTTGCTCTTCGATCATCTTCTCGAAAAGTGTGTTAAGGAACAAGCGTTGATCCTCCGTGATTTTTAAGACCGGCGTACCTCCGATTTTAAAGAACGGCGATTGCTGCAAGCTTTCCGCGCGGTCGGCCTGTCTTAAAAAGTCTTCCGAAAACAAGCATGTATAACCTGCATAGGTCGTAGAAATGGTTTCCCAGGAATAGGGGATATGCGGGTTCCCAAAAAATAGTATCGTGCCTTCTTGTTCAAAGCTTTTATCTGCGTAATGAATCTTACTTTTACCAGTTGTAAGGCATATTTTAAAGAAATCTTTACGACTATAAACACGTGTAGCATTACTGTCATCCTCAATCTGAAATGCTTTAAAACCCTGCAATCTCAGTTCACTATTGAATTCAGAGACACTTCGGACTATTTTTGTTCCCATAGAACAAAGTTAAGAAATTCAAATATAACGTTGTATTTAGTGCAAAAACAACCTAAATAAACGGCTGTATTATCTCAGTGCTAAACTCGACCTTTTTTTATTTTTATCAAACCAATCACTTCAAGCATTTGTCTATTTATTGACGATCGATTCAATTTAGGAAGTTTAGTTTCGGTTGATTTAATTGTATGGTCAGGTTTAAGGCCTGGCCATTTTTAAGCTTAGGTTTAGGGATTGGGCTTTTAGAAAGTATACTCCGATCCATAAAGGATTCGTTTATAATTTAGTTAAGGGGCTAGTCGAAAGATTAGTCCTTTTTTTTTAAAATTAAGGAACGATTCTCACTGGATAACGTTCATTGAAGAGCTTCGGATGTTCTGATGTGAAGGAGAAAATAGGCTTTCTATTCACGCTCGCTTGACGAAAAAGTAAATTTGACGAATTCAGAATAAATGCTTATCATGGCCTCTATGATAGTTTATCATCTAAAAGATATACAATATAAAGCTGAAAGGGCAATCACCCCTTTTCATATTTTTGATCTGGACAGGGAAGCCCTCGCCGCTTATAGAGAACCTCATACAAAAGACCATTTTTGCCTTTTGTTTGTCAAAAAAGGTCGGCTCGATCTGCAGGTGGAAGACCGCCGTTATACCGTCAATGCACCTCATATATGTGTCATCTTTCCCGGTCAGCTCTCCGCCAAAGAGTTGCTAAGCGACGACTTTGAAGGCAAATTGATCCTGTTTGACGAAGTACTATTCTGTTCGGATATCCTGAAAAACGAATTGAGTATTTACAACTACAATATCTCCGTAAAGCTCAATCATATTGAATTGCCCGAGGCAGAAACCTCAGAAATAGAGATGTTGCTGGAGCAGGTCGAAAAATCATATCAGGATTTAACATCGATCAAGAAGGAGCAAGCGCGTTTCTACATCAAAATCATCTTACTCAAATTGGTGGAATTTGTCCATACTAAATGGGGAAACAGCCAGCTCAGCAATGAAAACGCAAAGATCTATGGTAAATTTCTGGAATTGTTGGAAAGGCATTATAAAACGGAGCGTACCGTGAGCTGGTATGCAGAAAAATTACAGCTGTCTCCAAAAAAGTTAAATGAAATTACCCGCAAGATTGCAGGACTGACCTCCATAGAAACCATTCATGCGCGGATTATGAATGAAATCAAACAACTGCTGCTGTTATCCAACTATTCGCATAAAGAGATTGCCTTTGAACTCGGATTCAATTCACCTGCGGCACTGAACAAGTTTGTGCGCGCCAAACTGGATGAAACGCCAACCAATCTGCAGCAGCAATTGGCGCAAATGTATAAGACTTAAGTCTATTATGTGATTTGATATGGTTTTATCCTGCTGTTGTATTGGATCAAATGTATATCATATCGTAAGTAAAGTATAACATTTGGCTTCTTGGGCATAGTAACTTTGCATCAGAAATTTAATGTAAAATATATGAGCAAGTTATTTGTTGCCAGCGAAGTATTCCACGGGACTGGTACATTGTCGGAATTGAAAAATCTAACTGGAAAAAAAGCCATCATCGTAACTGGTGGTCAATCCATGAAAAAAAGCGGAACTTTGGACCGTGCCATAAGTTATTTGACCGAAGCAGGATTGGAAACTGCTGTTTTTGACGGTGTCGAAGAAGATCCATCATCAGCGACAAGCCTTCGAGGTGCTGCAGTGATGACTGATTTTCAGCCTGATTGGGTCATCGGTCTAGGAGGTTGCTCGGCAATTGATGCGGCAAAGATGATGTGGGTGTTTTATGAATATCCCGATGCAAATTTTGAAGCGATGACCCAACCTTTTAACGTTCCAACATTGCGTCAAAAGGCTAAATTCATTGCCATTCCATCAACAAGCGGTACAGGTACGGAAACCACAGGATTGGCTGTGATCACTGATCGGGAAAAAGGAGTGAAGTATCCAATCGTATCGTATGAATTGACGCCGGATATCGCTATTGTCGATGGAGAGATTTGTGCCACGATGCCTGCACATATTACCTCCAATACTGGTTTAGATGCTCTTACACACTGTGTGGAAGCCTATGTGTCCAACATCGAAAATAACTATGCCGATGCCTTGGCTAAAGGGGGACTGGAAATTGTTTTCGAAAATCTGGAAGAGGCGGTCAATAACCCGACAAACATTAAAGCACGCCAAAATATGCACGATGCATCTTTTATGGGCGGACTGGCTTTCAACAATGCCTGGTTGGGTATTGTCCACTCTCTCTCGCATCAGGCAGGTGCACTCTACGGCGTCCCTCACGGAGCTTCCAATGCGATATTCTTGCCTAATGTGATCCGTTTTAATCAGACAGCTACAACAAGATATCCTGATTTGGCTAAACTTGTCGGTAGAGATTCGGCCGAAGGATTGGCACAGGAAATTGAAAAACTAAGAGCTGCGGTCAACAATATTGGCTCCCTTAAGGCATTTGGCATTTCCAAGGAAGACTGGGAAAAAAATCTGGATTATATGGCCCAAAATGCTTTGCAAGATCCATGTACTGGCTTTAACCCGCGTAAGCCTAGCCTACAGGACCTAAAAGACCTTTATAGCGCTTGCTACGAAGGTGTGATTTACGAGAATTAATCGAACAGACCACAGAAAGCGGTTGTAGCGAAAGTGCGCAATCGCTTTCTTCTGAATAAAAAGCACTGCTCCAGCTGAAACCGCAACCAATATCTTATAAACGAAACTAAGTTTCAATCGTTTAAAATAAAAGATGCTGTATCGATAAAGATGCTATCGATTGAGGATGATCGCCATTTTGTCTTCTTCGGGCATGGACATGACCAGTACTTGGGGAATAAAGCAATACGCTATTCCATCAATCTTCGAGATATCCATATCGACATAGTTAATCATGGAATCAATTTTAACCCCGTATTTTATAAGAGAAGAATAAAGTTCATTGGTCACCTTTGTTGCTTGCTCAATGCCGCCCATGCATTCAATTATACGGGGCGATGTTTGACTTAGAATACCTTCGATATCTCCGGAAATAGACGCTTTTGTCATGGTTGAAAGTGCTTCCCTAAACTGCGGATCTTTTTGAGCAGAGCTTATATGGTGAAAAATAGTAAATAATGTAATTAACAAAAATGTTCTTTTTCGCTGAATGTTTTTAAACTTGTTGAACCAATTGTTGCTTTGCATAATGGAAAGAGGCTATTTCGTTTTAAATTCCGTAGGTCTCATATTGGTGAGCAGATAAAAGTTATTGCTAAAAGCCGCTATATTTGAATAGCCAATCTCGTAGGCAATCTCAGTCATATTGAAATCTGTATCGTTGATTAATTCCATTGCCTTAATAATTCGTAGCATTTTTAAGTACTGAACAAATGTAATGTGCAATTTATGCTGGAATAATCTGGTGAGACTGCGAACACTCATTCCTGATTGCTGAGCAATCATCGCTAAACTTAGATTTTCATTTAACCGATTTCTAAAACTGTCGATTATGGTATTGAGCCTTTGATCGTCTGTTGTAGGAAGTTGTATGGAGAATTTTTTGAGATTTTCTTTTGATAATACGCCTTTCAGCGTATTTAAAAATTCATACTCCCACGAACCTTTGTAATAATCACCTTGCCACTTCTCACTAAATGAGAGCATTTCTGCCAGGAGCTTACTCACTGGATAAATGCCCAATTCCTCATAAAAATTACCAGCACTTTCTTCCGGAAAATAGATATTGATAATAAACAGGTCCTGCGTATTGAACATCAGGTTGTGCCGATAATTTTTTGGTATCCAAATATAATGATTTGAGGGAATATAGAAGTCCTTTTCGTCAGTCTGCAAGTAAGCAATCCCGCCATAAACTAATAACAACTGAGCTTTATTGTGCTGGTGAGCAGGCAAACGCTGCTCCGTTTGCTGTCGCATCACGAGGATTGAATCAGGGTTTTGATCAACAATATGTATTATTTGACTAAGAATTTCCATGTGGCCAAATTTAATAAATATTAGGCTAATTATATGAAACCATACTTCGCCATGCTGGATAATTTTGCCGTGTAAATAATAGTAAAGTCATTATGAAATATAAAATTATAACATCTCACAAAGATTTTAAACTTGAAACACAAGCTCAAAAATCTGATAATAAATCACATCATTCAGATGAAGAAATTGACAGTGCATATATCTTCTGGTTTGCTTATGGGTATAACTATGCTTTTATGCCAATGGTAGATTTAACTTTTGCCTTTGATGAATTGAAAAAGATCGTAAAACCATGGCTAGTAAAAGGAAAGAAATATATAAAGAAAACCGATGAAACAATATAGAACAGTCCCTATTTTGGGCATATTGTTAGCCCTATTTGTACAATCACTCTATGCCCAGCATATAGAAAATGCGCGGGTATTAAGTTTGGAAGAAATTTGGAAAGTAGCCGAAACAAATAACCGTCAACTGAAACTATCCGACCTACATCTCCAGCAGAGCAATTTAGAAATATTGGAAGCGAAAGACCGTTTGTTGCCGGAACTTTCGGTTGGTGGAGATGCAAAACTCAATTCCAAATTCCTGATCTATGACAATGGATTATTTTCTTCTCCACAGGATGTGCCTGTAAAAGGTTATGGTTATGGCGTGGGTTACAACCTGAACGTCAATCTTTACAATGGTGGTAAAGACAAAAGAAACATTGTCATGAAAAAGGAAGAAGCGGTACGCATACAATATGAAGTTGATCTGCAAAAGCACAGTGTAAAATATAATGTTGCAGCGGCTTACTTTGATCTATACAAGTTTCTGCATTTCCATGATTTTCTTGATGCAGAAATCGGCGCAGAAAAAAAACAACTGGCACTCGTAGAAAGCCTGCATAAAAACGGCACTGTGCTAAAGAGCGATGTATTGAGAACCTCCGTAAAATTAGCTCAACTGGAGCTCAGCCTTTCTGATGTTACGAAGAAGATTGAAATCGCTAAACAACAGGTCAATATCCTGATGGGGCGTGAAAATGATGCTGAGCTGGCAATAAAATACCAAGATACAATCGAGTTAAGCGCTATCACTGAAGGTGACTATGAGGATTATGTAGACATCGCTTTTAACAAATCGCCGGCATACAAGATCGCCTATAGCACTGTCAAATTGAGCGAAATGAACATCAAGCAGGTAAAAGCGATGCTGTTACCTAAAGTCTCCTTGTATTCAACTTACAATTACACCTATCCGCAGATTTCATTCTATCCGTATTCTAATGATTTATGGGGATTTGGTCAGACAGGGGTTAAAGTCCAGTTTTCTATCGATAATCTATACAAAAGCAAGCATTCCATCGCTCATGCCCAAGTGGTCAGTAATGAGGCAAGAGAAAAAGCGAACATTAAAAAAGATGAAATCTATCTTCAGGTAAAAGAAGCTTATTTGCAGCGGCAACAGGCTTTGGAGAGTATGGAAACAGCGGAGCAAAATATCATTAAAACCGCCGAAACTGTTCGTGTTATCAGAAGTAGCTACATAAACCAGGAATCACTTCTTACCGATCTTCTAGAAGCCGAAAATGCTTTACTGGAAGCTAAGTTTAATCTGACAACGGCACAAACAAACGTCAAACTTACGCATATCAGGCTATTGGCAATTATCGGAATTCTTTAATACAAATATCATGAACAAAAATAAAACAGATAAAATTGTTGTAAGCTTAACCAAATGGTTTGGTATCACATTATTCGTAGGAATCATTATTTGGGCAGTAGCTTATTTTTTTGAGGGATATCGCTATGAACAGACCAACGACGCTCAGATTGATGCCTATCTTTCCCCGATAAACGCAAAAGTAGGGGGCTATATCCGTAAAATATATTATAAGGACAATCAGCAGATTAAAAAGGGCGATACACTTGTGGTGATTGAATTGGATGAGTACGGGCTGAAAAGAGATGCTGCGTCCGCAGAACTCATGAGCTCACAGGCAAAATTACCGATCTTGGCGGCAAGCGAAGGAACGCAGGTTAAAAGTATTGCAGTCATCAAAGCCCAATTGGGAGGTGCTAGAGCGCGATTGAATCAGCAGCAAAAAGAATTTGACCGGTATAAAAATCTACTGGCGGACGAATCGACCACACAACAAAAATTCGACAACATCAGTGCTACTTTATCCATCACCCAATCAGATTATGACCAGACAAAAGCTTCTTTACAGGTCGCCGAATCTAAACTAAACGATTTCAGGGTACAGCGCAATGCCATAGAGGCAGAGATAAAGATAAAAGAAGCACTTCTCGAAAGACAAGAATTGGACATTAGATATACCGTTATCACAGCACCTTTTGATGGACAAATTGGGAAGAAGACCATTCAGGCAGGACAACTGATACAGCCCGGACAGACTTTGGCATTCTTGGTGAACAGAGCCGAGGAAAAGTGGGTAATGGCAAATTTTAAGGAAACACAGATTGGGAAATTCAAAATCGGTCAAGCGGTATCTGTTGAAGTCGATGCTTTTCCAAATGAAAAATTCACAGGTACAATCGAATCCCTTTCGCCAACCACAGGCTCCCGTTATTCGTTGCTTCCGCCAGATAATGCTACCGGTAATTTTGTTAAAATCATCCAACGTATTCCTGTTCGGATTAAACTGACCGATATGTCCGAAAAATTAACTAAGCTTTCTGCCGGAATGAATGCGAATGTTTACGTTTTAAAAAACTAACGATGCAAGCACATAAAATACCAATTTTTAAATCCTGGGTATCAGAATGGATGGCAAGGTCCGTCATATTTGCTATTCTCATGAGCAGTCTGTTTAGTTTTGCCTTTTACGGAAGTCCGGTTGCTGCGATGGGCTTTTACGGAATACAAGCTACCGATGTACAATATGGTATGGTCGTTATTTATGGTTCTACCGTAGCCTTTCTGGCTCTGGATTTTAGAATCGTAAAATATTTCGCACCAAGGGAATATCTACTGCTGGCACTTGCGGTAAATGCACTATGTGCTGTGGTCTGTTTTTATTTCAGAGATTGGGCATTATTTGTTTTCTGTCAGTTTTTGCAGGGTATTACCTGTGCATTGATGTCGGGAATTGTGTTACAGCTTATTTTTCCACGGTTACAGTCTGTACGTGCCCGTGTGATTGCTTATAGTCTCCTTTATGGCAGTATACAAATCGCTGTACCATTTTACTCCATCTATATCAGTGTCGTCATTCATTTCTTTGATTTCAACTGGATATTCTACGGATTTATTATTGTAGTCATTATGCTGACAGGTGTTGTTTTACTTACCATGAACAGTAAGGCCCGGTTTACTAGAAAAATACCTCTGTATCAGGTGGACTGGATAGGCTATTTATTTTATGTGTCTTTTATCTTGATAGTTGGATACATCCTTGTGTACGGACGACAATTGGGATGGTTTGATAGTTCATTAATCAGTACACTTTGTTTAGTTATTTTAATTATTCTTTCTCTTTTTATTAGCAGAGAATTGAAACTTAAGCGACCATTAATCAATTTACAGATCTTTAGAACAAAGAATTTCGTTATTGGGCTTTTGCTTCTTTTTACCTTTTATATCTTTAAAGGAAGTACTGGGCTTGCCTATGGTTATCTTGAAGCGATTTTAGGAAACCATCCACTGAGTACCATTCCGATATGGATTGCCGTAATTGTTGGAACTGTTTTGAGTATGTTTATCATTTCCCGATTTGTCTTGATGGGCTATAACCTGATCCGGATGATTATTGTTGGTTTTGGGTTGATGGCAGTATATTATGCCTATATGATACTATTTGTTTCTGTACAGGGCGAAACAGCCGATTTCCTTCTGCCCATGTTTATTTATGGTGTGGCAACAGGTGTATTGTTTGTTCCGATTGTTTCATTTGCGGCATCGTCGGCGCCTTCCAAAATCGCCGTCCATGCCTCTCTGATTGGTATATTTTCAAGGTTCATAGGCTTTACAGCTAGTCTGGCACTTAATAATGAGCTTCAATTATTTGCAAAATCATCCGTAAGGGAAAAGGTGCGGGAATCGCTCACCGAAACCAGCCCTCAATTGCCTGTTACCTTACTGCATATTCAAAACCAGTACATAAATGCAGGCAGTGATATGTATACGTCAAAAACAGTATCTTCCGGCTATTTTAATCAAATGATCGGTCAGCAAATATTGGCTCGCGCTATCAGGGACTATTATGATCTGATGTTGACAGGTTTGATTTTTGTCATCATTATTCTGCTGCTTTTGCCTCAAATTCAACATGTTGTTTTGAGATTAAGAAAAGGAAATGTTCCTTATTAAGGTATTGTTATTTCAGAAATTATCAAAGCAAAGTATTATGTAATTCCAAGGCCGGGATCGAACACTTGGCGCATGAGCCTATAGGCTACAAGATTACGCAACCGATTTCGTTTGAAGGAAATTTTCTGATCCCAAATTTTATAAATAATTTGTCGTAATGACGCCTTTTTTAGCAGTCAAATGTGTTAATGCAATTATTCTTAATTTTGTATGCCGGATTTGGTATAGGCTCCAAATTTTTTAAGATCAGCAATAGAGGACAAAATAAGATGATATGACGGATGTGCTTGAAAAATATCTATTCTCGATAGAGATGTTGTCTGCTGACGAAATAAATTTTTCTGTTCAGTTCTTCAAATCACTTGGTTTGAAGAAGGGTGATTTTTTTATTCATATGGACGAACCCTGTCGTCATATTGGATTCATATCCTGTGGTGCGGTAAAAGCATATGCTATTGACAAGGAAGGTAAAGAAAATATAACCTGCTTTAAATTTGAAAATGAATTTGTAACCTCATTCCCTGAGTTTGTCGCTCAGGAAAAATCCAGAAGGAGCATCAGGGCTGTGGAAGATAGTATAATCCATAGGATAAGCTATACTGATTATCAATACCTGCTTGGTCAAGTGAATTCTTGGCACAAGGTTATACAAGCTGTGATGGAACGGGAATATAGCCAAAAGGAACAATATCTCCTGAATTACAATAATAAGTCAGCTCTGGATAAATATCACTATGTTCTTTCGAATGAACCCAAGCTTGTTCAGCGCATAGCGACACAGGACCTGGCATCCTATTTGGGCATTACACAGAGATCTCTTACACGGGCGAAGGGACAAATACACAGCCCCAAAGTATTATAGGACAAATGTCCTTATGTATTTCTGTTCAGTGATATAGATTTGCACAAAAAAGCTATGTTACATCAAATTGCCCAAGAAGTGTTCCATGTTCCATTGATGCCACGAAACAGTATCAACTGCTATATTGTAGAGGGTGTATTGGTTGATTGTGGGATACGAAGTTCATACAATGTGCTGAAGGATGCCCTTCAGAAAATACCTGTCCACCAACATGTACTTACGCATGCGCATGCAGACCATCAGGGTTGTAGTGATCAGCTCTGTGATGAGTTTGGAATACCTTTACTTTGCCATGGAAATGAAGTGGCTAGGACAGAAACAGGTATGGTAACCAATGACTACCCAAATCCCAAACATTGGATCGCAAAACTTCAACAAAAATACTGGGCAGGACAGGGTCACAAAGTCGACAGTACACTCGTTGAAAATGATAGCATCGGAAACTTTCGGGTCATAGAAACTCCAGGTCATTCAAGCGGTCATATTTCTTTATTTCGTGAGCGAGATGGTGTATTGATAATCGGGGATGCCGCTACAAATATGAACCTGCTCACAACAGTGACTGGCCTAGGGCTCCCTCCAAAAATATTCACGTCGGATCAACAGCACAATATTAGATCGCTTCAGAAGTTGGCAGGACTGAATCCCTCCATCATATGTTTCGGTCATGGCCCGGTGATGCGAAATACGGACCGAAAGTTTGAGCAATTTGTAGCGGAATGCGTATCGTTGTTCAATTCGCGAACCACGGCCCCTGTATGAAAGTAAAAAACAAAATAAGAAGTTCCTTATTTCTTGAGATGCTCTAGTGAATTTTTCAAATTCAGAACTTTTATGAAAACTGGAAACATCTCATTGCCTTAGAAGTTTTAAGTAAGTTAATATTATTCCGCTGTGCTCGGCTTCGTGAAAGTTAGCCGCTTGAAGCGCCTGGATGTGATTATTGATGGAGAAGCCAATTGGTAAGCTGAATGGTTGGTATTCAACAAATATACCCGATGCTAAATCTTTACTAAGTTGGTTTACTGTATAAAGCAATAGATGTTTTATTTCATCAAGGTCTGGCGTATTTTTCCAAGTACGCGGTGCAGTTCCAATTTTGAACGTTTCCATAAAATCCTGTGATATATGCATTGGAAGTCCACTACGCATATACATATGTCGCTGTTGGGAAGTGATACAGTGACCAATTTGCCAAACGATATTATTGTTAAAGCTTTCTGGAATCTTAAATAATATGTTATTATCAACTGTTTCTATTAATTGTAATAACCTGGTTCTGCTAGCTTTTAAAATTTCAAATTCAAATAATTCATTCATCATAGTATTGGTTAATATTTTAAATTAATTTAATAAAATCATTGTGAATTTCGTCTGATATGCATATATTAACGAGTAAATATTCAAAGTCCTGTTAATAAATGTTCTAAACCAAAATCTTATAATTGTGATTCATCTCAAACTAAATATACACTGTAAGATTTTGGTATTTATTTTTTTTCTTTCTAGCTGTACACCTGTAAATAGACCAATAGCTAAATTAAATAAGTTTACTCAAGGGGGAATGAATCAATTGACAAATGATTCATTAGGACTAAAGATTGATTTCTATGGGAACGCAAACCTCGGATCTAAGTATATAGATTTAAAAGATGTCAGGTCTGTTTTTCGAAAGAGAAAAATAAAGTTTCCATCAAAGAATATTGTTTTGTGGGGTACATATGATGTGACAAGAAACCCGATGTATTTTGTGGGTAGTTTGGAAACTTTTTTAAATGTCTCAAAGTTCACTGCAGATACTTCTATGTATCATTGTATTTATTATCGAAGTATTCAGAAAAATAGAGATAATATAATAAGTAGTGTAGCGATCCCATATAAAAAAGATTCATTTCTTTTGATTAGCGAGGTTAGGACGGAAATCACCGATATGCAAGAAAGTGCTAAGGATGTTTTAAACAGCATAAAAACTTCATACAATTTTTTGGCTTACGGAGCAAAATTTGTCGAGCAAAAACCAGATGAAGAACCCGATTATTTTAGTATAGCTGAATCAGCTTTTAAAGATAGGGGATATGTTAACTATGTATATCCAAGAGATACCTTAGAAAAGCTTGTTCTGGAAAACGAAAACAGCCAATTTGCGAACGAATTATTTAAATCATATAGTTCGTTTCTTGGTGAAAGTGTTCAATATGATAGCGCGACTAAACAAGAACAACAAGCAGTCGAAAAAACGGCTGTTACAATCGACGAGATAGTCGAAAAAATTAAGGCACATCGAGTGCTTATGTTTAATGAGAATCATTTACAACCACGCTGCCGTTTGTTAATCAATCTTTTGCTACCAAAACTTTCCAAAGAAGGTTTTAATGTCCTGGCTTTAGAAAGTCTATCCGAAGATGAAGACCGGATTAATAGATTGGGATTCCCAAATGTTGAGAGTGGATTTTACACTAGGGACCCTAATATGGCGAATCTCATTAGAACGGCAAGAATTTATGGCTTAAAAGTGATTGGATATGAAGATTTTGGCAATGCAAGTCAAAGAGATCTTCAACAAGCTAAGAATCTTATTCAAAAAAGTGAAATCGCTACAAAAAATCAAGTTAAAGTTATTGTATTAGCCGGAGGAGGACATATTGAAGAGGGGGATACCGGAGAAAATAAAAGTATGGCTCAGTATTTTAAGAAACTGACTAAAATTGATCCCTATACGATTAATCAAGTTAAATTTTTAGCTATGCAAGAAATTAACGATTCAATATACGTTATGGATAACAAGGTGTTGAATGGTAATGACTTGTATTTATCAAATAATCTGAATAGCGATAAAATAGTGATTGGATCCAATGATTTAAATCGAAGATATCTTCTATTAAGTACTGATTCGACCAAATCAGGCAAATCTGCCATTTACATCTATCATGAAAAGGAATATCAATTGGATAAAACAGCGATCCCAGTTTACTTGTCACTTTCTCAAGAGGATTCATTACAGATAGAGCTTCCAAAGGGAATATATAGATATCTCAAGAGAGATTACTATGGGGCTATAATTCATCAAGAAATTATTGAAGTGGAATGATAAACTGATATGAGTTTTGGTCAGAAGAACTGGAAGCCGCAACTTATCGGTGTATTTTGGGAGCACTGTAAATTTTTTCTTGAAATACTTCTTCATTTAAATCATATCAATCTTGAAGGGTAATTCGAATAGATAACCAATAGTTAAACTTAGGAGTCCGCTTTTAAATTTAGGCATTAAAATTAAATTACTCAGCGATCATCACCTTTTCCTCCCTGATATTATTTAGAAAATCCGTGTATTTTATGGGTAGCTTTTTTCTGTGGTAATAAAAATAGAAGTCAAATGAGCCCCCGATGATTCCCTTATCCGGAGCATATACAAATCGATCAATTCCTCGCTCAAAATCATAATTATACTCATGTTGTGTCCAATCGACATAGGTCCAAAACTGATATCCCGTTCCATGCTGTGCTAAGGTGATTTTTTTGGATAGGTATTCTCTTCTGTCCCGGGACCAATCTAAAAAGGAGAGCGGGTCTTCACCTATCAGATATAAAGGGAATTGTAAACTAGGATAAGCGCCTTTAAAAATTTTTTCGAATTGAAGTACACTATAGGTCGAATCTTGGGTATTGATAGTCCCATAGACATTCGTAAAAGCTTGCGGACGATTGCGGACTGCATAAAACTGTAACAAACAATACTTTGGTGCATAGTAAGTATCTCCTTTTTTTATAATTAGCTTATACGCATTATAATACTTTGTTGTTTGCTTCACCGTGTTGTTGAAGTACGATAACGTATTTTTTTTATGAAGCTCTTCCAGATCTTTAAAGTTAATCATTGAAGAACGAACAGTATCGGGGTTGATTTCATACCAATCTTCTGAACCATCTAAATGAGGTAGAATGGAAAATAGCATGATATTATAATCATGTTGTCCATTATATATACCCTTGTTACCAATAAACGTCTGTACCCTACTCATTACATTAAAAAGATGCACTTCACGCTTGATCTTATATAGCGGATAGGTGTTTAACCTAAAGGATGACGTTACAAACTCTTTGGTATCTTCTTCAAAAAGGAAATATTTGGTCTGACTAAATCCTTCAGTATAGAATAATAGGTAGATAACGATCAACCAAATTTTATTGCACTTTGTTCTAAGCTTAACAATGTTCATTTTTGACTGTTATTTGAATTCACCATCCCATTTTAAAGTGATTCTGTTCCCTGCATTGGTCTCGAATTTTAAAATTTCTCTATTCCCATATTTTTTGGTTACCAATGTTCCCTTGGTAACGTTGATTCTGTCGGTTTGTCCGTAATCTTCCTCTAATTTATAGGATACATCTATAGCATTATTTTTCACAATCGTTGAGACAGAATTGATAAAATAGCTGCCAGAAGAAAGTTGATTGTTACGGGTAAAGAACAGTAATTTTATGCTATTTTTACTAGTCGCAGAGCTAAAAGTGTACAGATGATTTATTCCGTCTACTAGCTTACCATCAACAATTAGATTTCCGATCGATGTTTGTTTAGATCCCTTATCAAAGGCATAAATAGCTTTGTTTACTGTAATTGTACCTATGCCGTTTTCTTTTTCTTCGTTTTTTTTACATCCGGTAAAAAAAGAGACTATAAAGATGACTGGAAATAAAAATTTCATATATGGTTTTATTGGGAAACTCAAATCTATATATTATTGAGTATTAATGCAAGTCGGTGTTTTAGGTTTGACGAATGAAAGAGTTGCTACCTTATGTTACGCAATCTATCTGCGTACTTTTATATTCCTATGTAAGGTTCGATTTTTCATGGAAAATTATATGCCTGATATTGAGTGATCTCCTGTTGTTTTTATGCTCTTTTTTTAATGCGCAAAAAGGCTTCAGTATCGCAATTGATCTTTGTGTTAATGAAAAATTAAAAAACACGAAGAAATGAAAGCACATATCATCAAAAAGCTCATGGAAATAGAAGCGAGCGAAGGAATACGTATACTTTTCGCCTGTGAATCAGGAAGTCGGGGCTGGGGTTTCCCATCAATCGACAGTGATTACGACGTACGTTTTTTTTATGTGCGAAAAGCGGAGGACTACACCCGCTTGTTTCCGCTGGCGACCGAAATGCGATTTCCAATAATCGATGACCTCGATATGGTAGGTTGGGACCTCTTTAAAGTACTCACATTATTGTATAAGAGTAATGTGAGTCCATTTGAATGGATACAGTCGCCAGTCGTCTATTACGAGTTTAACGGATTCAAAACAAGTTTTAGGACAATGATCGGAAATTATTTTGACGCACGTAGGCACGCCCATCATTATTTAGGGATTGTCCGTAGCAAAATTGAAGATCTCCAACGAGAAACGAATAAGCTCAAGAGCTTATTTTATATCCTAAGATCTTTACTTGCAGCAGACTGGAATATCACCTATCGCAGTTATGCGCCTATGACATTGGCAGAACTATCCGTATTATTGCCTGATGTTGTAAAAATGGAAGTGTTGGAATTGCAGCTGTTGAAGAGTCAAGTAGATGAGGGGTTTATATACAACTGTTCGGCGACCATAAGCAATTATATTGAAACAAGGTTAATAGATTTAGAGCATCAAGTAAAACAGGTTCCCGTATCTGTATCGGATAAGGAAGGACTGGAGAATTACTTTAAAACCGTATTAAGATGACTATAGACGAACTTCGAGATAGCGGGCTGATCCTGTTTAAGGCCGTTGTCGGTAGCCGGGCATATGGATTGGCCACAGCATCTTCCGATACCGATATAAGGGGGGTGTTTTATCTGCCCCTGGAATATTACTTGGGCGGTCAATATATTGCGCAGGTTGCAAACGCAAGCAATGATGAAGTTTACTATGAGCTTGGGCGCTTTGTGGAGCTTCTTTCAAAGAGTAATCCTACTGTATTGGAGCTTTTGGCTAGTCCTACCGATTGCATACTATACAAAGATCCTCTGTTTGATCAATTTAAAATGCAGGATTTTATCACCCGAGAGGCCGCAATGACCTTTGCGCAATACGCCATGGTACAGGTGCGGAAGGCAAAAGGATTGAACAAGAAAATCAACAATCCGATGGATCGAGAACGTAAAAGTTTACTGGATTTCTGCTTTATCATAGCTGGTAATGGTAGTTTATCGTTAAGAGCCTGGTTAAGCAAGCAGTTGTGGAAACAGGAAAACTGTGGTTTAGCGAAGATCGAACATGCAAAGGGGATGTATGCCCTGTATTATGATGAGACTCAGACTTTGGGTTACAAAGGCATCGTTGCTACATCAGAGAGCACTGAGGTTTCCTGCAGTTCTATCCGTAAGGAAGAAACACTTTGTGCGTACCTCTTTGTTAATCACGAAGCTTACTCTTCGTATTGTAAGTCCTATAATGAATATTTTAGTTGGGTTTCAGAACGCAATGAAGCGCGCTTTCGAGGGACAATGAATCACGGGCAGGGCTATGATGCCAAAAATATGATGCATACCATACGTCTATTGCAACAGGCAAAAGAGATTTTGTCTAAAAGTGAACTACAGGTACAACGTTTCAATAGGGAAGAGCTCCTGCGCATCAAAAATGGTGCTTATAGCTATGATGAACTTTTTGTCTGGTCGCAAGAGCTCTTTCAGGAAGTGCAGGAACTCTGCTTGCACAGTTTACTTCCGGCAGTGCCAGATCAGGATAAGCTAATGCAGCAATTGGTTGACATGCGTAAGCAGCTTTATCAGATCAAGCTATAATTCCTAATGCAAGGATCTAATCTGTTATTCCAAATGATCTTACGAACTTTAAATTAGATCGAAGACCAAAACATGTTAACTTTTAAGTGGACATATTCAAGCATAAAGCGGACATTTGTATCTTAACGATCTTCCAGCCAACTGAGGAACTGGGCGGTCTTTTCTTTGCCTATAAGCAGCTTATGGTCTGTGTGGACAGTCAATTTGACATATAGTTTCCTGGCGAAATAATGTTCAACCTCTTTAACGGCCGAAAAACTGATTAAATACTGTCTGTTCAGCCGAAAAAAATCTTTGCCAGATAATTGGGTGGCCAGCTGATCCAGGGATTGACTGAGATCAAAATGCTCACCCTTAAAAGTCACCATGGTCGGAGAGGTGTAGTTAATATAGATAAAAGCAATATCTTCTGTCTTCACCGTCATGTACTTATTGTTTTTGAACACGAGAAAGCTCTTCTTTTTATTGTCTTCGCCACTGATCTTCTGGATCAGTTCAACAAGATTATTTTCGGTGGTTTTCTGAAAGAAATTCTTGAAATTATCTACCTTTTCAAAAGCGTTTTTTAAGTCTGTTTCTGAAAAGGGTTTAAGTAGATAATCAATTCCGTTCTCTTTTATAGCCTCCATTGCGTATTCACCAAATGCTGTGCAAAAGATGACAGGACATACAACCTTTACCGACTTGAATATATCAAAACTGATCCCGTCAGAAAGTTGTATATCCATAAAGATAAGATCCGGCGTGGCACTGTCAGAGAGGTAATCTATAGCTCCTTCAACGCTCTGGATCTTTGCCATGATCTTAGACTCTGGACGAAGTTTCGATATCAGGTTCTCGAGGGAACGGGCAGCTTTAATCTCGTCCTCAATTATTAGTATGTTCATATATAATGGGAAGTTTTATAGTAAATGTTTCAGTATCCATTAGGATACTGATCTCCTTTTCGGATAGATGAAGATAACGCTGGTTGATATTTTCAAGTCCTAAACCGGTAGAAGGTTCCGGTATTTTCCTGGGCTGTATATTATTGCTGACAATAAGGTAATCACCTTCCTGCCCAATGGATATATGTAGGGGTTTCTCAAGTGAAACTATATTATGTTTAATGCAGTTCTCTACCAAGAGCTGCAATGTAAAAGGAGGAATAAAACTTCCATAAATTTCACGTCCTAGATTCATTGAAACAACTAAACCTTCCTCAAAACGTGCTTTTAATAGGTAAATATAGGAGTCCATGATCTGTAGCTCCTCTCCGAGTGGAAGTAGGTTCAGTTTGAGGCTGCCCAAAGTAAACCTGTAAAAATCAGCAAGCTTGATGATAAATTCCGCTGACTGAGTGTCATTGCTTTCCACCATGTATTTTAACGTGTTGAGACTGTTGAACAGAAAATGCGGATTTACCTGCTGTTTTAAAAGCTCATACTGTGCTGCGAGGTTCGCGGACATCGAACGCTCAAGTTCCCGTACCACCTGCTGGTTGAGATAAGTCTGGTATAGGAGATGTATAAACATATAGAAAGTCAGGTTGATGAGTACACCTCTGACCTCATACATCAGCATTTTAGGTCCAAAATTGAGATGTGAAAGGATGTAATACTGTATTGAGGAAAGTACGAACATCAATACCAAACCAACTCCTAAACCTCTGAAAAGTTGAGGTGATATCACATTTTTGCTGCCCGTTTTCTTTGTATAGGCTGGTATCGAATAGATATTGTAATACCAGATCAAAAGGGCAAAACCCGTGGTTACACCAAAGTCGGCAATACCCTCAGAAAGAATAAAATTATGGTCCACAATCTTTGGGATAGATGTTAGTATACCCAATGATATTGAACTGATCCAGATTAGTTTATGGGATATATAAAAAGGTGTCTTCATACTTTGCTCACCGTTGTTAAGCTGATAATGTTTTATATAATTTGCTGGTATTTCGGGCTGTTTGAAATGCCAGCAAATTAGCGAAAAATGTTTTATATCTAAATACCTGATACTTGTAATTTAAGTATTTAGATCTTTTGCTGTATAAATGACATGATTTATCCTATTAAATGAAAAATAGGTAACTGAAAGTATAGTAATGGCAACGCATGTATCGATTACGGAAGAAGGTTCAAGAACAGCAATTTTTGAGAAGAACGCAAAAATAATATCAAAATACATACCTGCGAAAACCCATTCCTTAAGCCTTTTAAATCTATTCGGGATCAGTAATATGATAACACCTAAAATTTTGAATACGCCGAGAATGTATATAAAATGCACTGGATAGCCTAATTTTTGTGTGATGTCCCATACTGCAGGGTTATGTGTCAGTTCAAAAAAGCCGCTGAGCCCAAACCATATTGATATCAGGATACTTCCTGTAAAATAAATCTTTTTGTATGTTGAATTGTTCATAAGATTTTTTGTGATTAATTTCTTTATTCTTTAGAAAGCGAGTCGGCCTCAATAATGGCATCCGCAAATTCTTTGGGAGCTTCCTGTGGCAGGTTGTGTCCGATCCCACCTGTCAGGTTATGGTGTTTGTACTTTCCTTTATATTTGGAAGCATAGTTTTCAGGGAGTGGAAACGCCGCACCGTTGGCATCACCTTCCAGGGTCACGGTCGGTACGGTGATATTCGGTGATTTGGCGAGCTTTGCTTCAAGTTCGTCGTACTGTTTCTCTCCGGGAGCCTGCCCCAACCGCCAGCGATAATTATGGATCACGATAGCAACATGGTCAGGATTTTCAAACGATCTGGCCGAGCGCTGATAGGTTTCCTCATCAAAAGACCATTTCGGGGAGGCTGTTTTCCAAATTAGTTTGTTAAAAGCCGCTGTATTTGCTTTGTAACCTTTGTAACCCCGCTCCGTTGAGAAATAGTACTGGTACCACCACAAGAATTCAGCAGCCGGTGGAAGTGGGATTTCATTTGCTTTGGGGCTTCCGATCAGATACCCGCTTACAGCAACCAGCGCAGAAACACGCTCCGGCCAGAGGGCTGCCATGATATCGGCAGTCCTGGCGCCCCAGTCAAAGCCCCCAACAACAGCTTTATCTATTTTCAGGGCATCCATGAAGGCGATGATATCGAGCGCCACAGCGGACTGCTGTCCGTTACGTACAGTCTTTGGAGAAATAAAGGTTGTTGTTCCGTAGCCCCGGAGATAGGGCACAAGTACTCGGTATCCTTTTACTGCAAGTAATTCAGCGGATTTTTCAAAACTATGGATATCGTATGGCCATCCATGGAGCAGTATAACGGGCTTTCCAGTTTTTGGACCGACCTCTGCGTAGCCTATATCAAGCAGTCTTGCCTTTATTTTTTTTGTATGCTGGAATGCGGAGTTTATGGTGTTGTCAGCCTGTACATGTTTATCCTGAGAAAGCTGTTGGGCGTGGACTAATGATGCACCTGCTGTGGCAAGCAGGGATAACGAGAGGGTGAAAATCACCTTTTTGCCAAAATTTGCTATTGTATTCATTGGATCTGTTTTTTGTCGATTTTAAATTATTGAGTTGAAGCTATCATTGTGGAAAATTTACGGGATCAGTATCCATTATGTCGGCAATACGCTGCTCTCTGGATTCCCCGGAGGGTATTTCACCATATTCTGTGGTATAGTCCAGTTTGCCATCGCCGCCGGCTTTTACCGTCTCTACACGCAAGAGTTCACCGTTTACTTTACTCCCAAAATATTGCGGATCTTCCATCATTTTATAGGTAACAAGCTTGAGGGAAACGCGGTCGTGACTATGTCGGGCTCCTTCCAGGAGGGACAGGGCTTCCTTATTCCCGTATAATGCCGACATCGTCTGCCTGTCCGTATTAAAAGATGATGAGATAAATTTCAGTTCGCCGGGTTCAAACATGAACCGTATTTTTCCATTCTCTCTATCTGATATGTTCTTGCTGCATGAGCCGAAGATTAAACTACATAGAAATAGTACGGATAAGATCTTTTTCATTTTTGGACAGTTTTTAAATATTGCTGGATCATTCTTTTGGAGTTCACTTTCGGCGGAACATTGAACAGGTAACCCGTCGATTCTGCGAGCTGCCTATGACAGCTGATACAGGACTGTTGGGCAAACAGTGCGGTCTTTCCGGTAGGTTTTAAATCTTGACCATTGAATTTCGCAAAGCCCCAGCCTTCGGTTTCCTTAAATGTTTTTCCGTCTTTTACCATGTACTGCATGTTTACGAAATCTCCGGGCACGATATCTCCATTGGATTTTCGGGTCTGTTTAAAAACCGCCTTGGCCACTGCACTGCCATCGGGCCAGGGGTGGAAGTTTTCCTCTTCGATAGCGCGGACAGCGATGTCATTTCCGTAAATCACGCGTATTGTATTGTCGATAAGCGTGCTCATGCCGATCACTTTCCAGTTCTTAAAATCGGCATTGTACGGGATTCCGTTCGGTGATACCGGGGCAAGGGCAGCTGTTGTTTCTATTACGTTCGCAATACCTTGACGTGCAGGTAGCAAACCATCTTTTGCGGATAGCGAAAGGGCATACTGTTTTATGGTCGCTACTTCAACAGCAGATAGTTTTGAGTCCGGATGTGTGAGCGCATAGGAAGGCAGGGGCATCTTACCCGCGTTTACCATATTGTAAATGGCATAAAATTTACTTTTCTGTTCCGCATCGGAGAGCTTATCCCACTCGGAAAAATTCATCACTTCCCGTGCACGGTCAATATCCCTGTTTACGATCCACGATACCGGGGCAATTTTATCAAAGAAAGATAGCCGCTGCTCATTGGAATGGCAGTTGAAACAGGAACGTTCTAGGATAAGCTGGACCTGTTTAGGCACATTTCTGATATGTCCGGTTACGGCTTTTTGTTCAATGGTTCTATTGAAAAATTGAAGGGCGATAAGACCGACCACAATGCAGATGAATATGGTGGGTATCAGTTGGATTCGCTTTAGGAGTTTCATGATCTTGCTCTTTTGTTATGTTAAAATTAAGGTAAAGTACTGCCCTAGGGAAGCTCAAAATAGTTGGACCGGACATATTGCAGGTTGAATTCTTCTTTTGGATCCCCGAAGTGGACAATCTATTTCCTAAAGGTTTATGCTTGTGGCAGCTAGTATTTCTCCGGATTTCTTGTCCTGCTCGAAAGCGATGATTTCCCATACATGACCGGTTTCCGGAAGTTTAAAAGAGAAACTGTCCTGGGCTTTAGTGCCCATGCTCTTCAGCTCGCGTACAACCTGCACATGGGAGAGGGCTTTTCCGGCGTTCTCTCCCGCAGATACCTGAGAGGAAGCGTGTTTCTGGACAAGAGCGACCAGGATGTCCGAATTTTTGGAGCTAGAGGATGATACATAAGCGATCTGGATATTTTTGCCTTCGGCTTTCAATACTTTTAAAGCAAGGGTTTCAGTATGTTGTTCCAGCATCGCGGACTGGATGCTGCTGATGACTTTGCCTGTTTCCGATCCGACCATTTCCTGTTTGCCATTGATGACCAATTGGGGGGTATATAAGGTACTTAGATTCATCCATGTGGCGTACTGTTTCTGTCTTTCGGTAAAACTGCTTTTGCTGAAGTGATCTTTCCATCCCTGATGATCCCAGTAATCGACATGAAAGGCCATGATATAAAGTTTTTTATTCAGGTTATCCTTCTCAAGTTTTGCAATAAGCTCATCTGCGGGAGGGCAACTCCAGCAACCTTCTGAAGTAAAGAGCTCGACCACCGCGAAGCTTTTGTCGGAGTTGCTGCTTTTGATCTTTTGCAGGTTTTTATCATCATTGATACCCTTGAAGGCCATGATCAGGGCAATGATCAAAGGCAGGCTCAAAACGTATAGTATTTCTTTTATTGATTTCATGATCTAAATTTTTAAGCTGTTTATAGTTTGTTTTTAGTTGAAGATTTTTAGGGAGAAGCCGAAATCCTGTGGCGGAACACATACCTGATCGCTGCACTGCATAAACTGAATGGTTCCCCGGATTGTTCCATTTTTGCCCTTTAATCTGATCTTCTGACCGAACTCGACCTCATTTTCAAAATAGGTAACTGGCATGCCCAGAAGTTTATCAAACTTCAACAGTGGGCTGGGCTGGCTCACATTTCCCACCAATTGGTAAGTTCTGTCAGGCTCGAATTTAAAATTCATCTTGATCGGGCTCAGGGGGCTGTTGCCCAGTGCATACATATGCCATCCGGGGGCGATCCTGGCCTTCATCCGTATTTCGCCTTCTTCGGGGGATTTCCTTTTAAGCGTGCATTCCCATGTCACCTGACCAGATAAGGTCTGTCCTTTTGAGTGTGAGCAGAACATCATCAAAACTGTCACTACTAAAATTGCTAATCTGTTCATTTCTATATTTTTAATAATTAAACCTTAAATTCTTTGTGCAAATAGACTGGAATTATGCTTTTGCTGCCACTGTAAACTGCTTGAAATAGACGTTTTAAGCCCTGAATGGACAGTTTGGATCATAAAGGAAGATCATCACAGTTGATCCCGTAGCGTTTTAAAAGCGTTCCTCATTTCCTGCGTGAAGAGCTCCGGCTGTTCCCATGCCGCAAAGTGCCCACCTTTTGGTGCGATATGATAATAGTATAAAGAAGGATAAGCCGCTCTCGACCAGCTTTCTGGTGCTTGATAGATTTCATGCGGAAATACTGAAATAGCTACAGGAATTTTTATGCGCTTTGTTTGCTGATGTTCGGAACTGAAATTGTTGTTATTATTTTCCCAGTAAAAGCGGGACGAGGATGCTCCGGTATTGGTTAGCCAATACAATGTTATATCGTCAAGGATCGCATCGCGGCTAATTACTTTTTCTGGCCGGAGATTACTTTCTGACCACTCAGCGATCTTTTCGTATAAAAACGCTGCTAGTGCAGTTGGAGAATCAGAAAGCAAATAGCCTGTAGTTTGTGGCCTAGTCACCATCATCCCGCCATACGCTGCGTTTCTGCCAAAGAAAGTGCGCATTGAATTATAAGCCTTTGTTTCTTCTGGAGAAAGGCTTGTCGGAGCGGGATCACCGGCGTTGATTGGTTTTACCAGGTCTGCAGGAATTGTGGCCGGCATAGTCAGGTGGATACCCAATAGCCCCGAAGGAGCCTGTCTGGCAAGCGCGTCGGAGATTACAGACCCATGGTCTCCACCTTGAGAAACATATTTTGTATAGCCCAGACGTTTTACCAAAATATCCCAGGCTTTGGCAACACGCTCTGGGTTCCAGCCAAGTTCTTTAGGGATTTCGGAAAATCCATATCCTGGAATTGCGGGAATGATAACATCAAAGGCATCTTCAGCTTTACCACCGTATTTGACGGGATCTGTCAGTGGGCCTATAGCATCGATAAATTCCATGGGTGACCCTGGCCACCCATGTGTAAGGATAAGGGGTAAGGCACCTTTTTCCTTTGAACGCACGTGGATAAACTGTATGTCAAGTCCATCAATCTTGGTGACAAACTGTGGCAGCGCGTTCAGTTTGTTTTCAAGCTTACGCCAGTCATAGCCATTTCCCCAATAATTGATCAGTTCTTTTAACTGGGCTAGTTGTATGCCCTGTGATTCATCGTTTACCGTTTCGCTATCTGGAAACCGGGTCTCCGAAATACGTCTTTTCAGTTCATCAAGTTTAACTTGTGGAATATTGATCTTATAAGGTCTGATACCGGTTTCTGAGTTTACGCTTTCCGTTTTTGCTATGGTGTGCTGTGCACTTGTAATTGTAGGAATACATAGTGCGCATGTCGCTACCATAAGGATTGTTGTTATTTTTGTCTTCATTTCTTTTTTGTTTTAGATTTTACGATCTGATTTCTTTTGTTGCAACAAATGTATGTTGGTCGGCGTGGGTGTTAAACGGAGAATAGGTTCAAGTGGACATATTCACAGGTGAGCTGGGAGTTTTAAAGCTCGAACAGGAAGTTCCATTTTTATAAATCGGATTGAAAGTAAGATATCGGTAGATAAAAGAACCGGCTATGTAGGTTTTTGATAGAAAGCATTGTCCTTTAATGAACGTAGAGGTACTTTTCTATGAAACTATATGAGCCGCGGAATTGACTAATTCACTTACAAAATTGTCCGGTTCAACTGTTTTGGGTATGTACTGCTTTGGGGATCGTTTTAAGTTTGCTTCATAATCATTAAAACAATAATAAAATGAAGACATTCAGAAAATTTACTATCGCAGGCGCACTATGTTTAAGCCTTTTTTCCGCAGTATCGTTTTCGTGTAGCAACGATAATGATTTACCAATAGGGCAGGAGACAACCATTGTAAATCACAAAAATGCGAAGACCAGCTTCATCAATGTGAAAGGAACAGATTTCGCTTACCGAAGTTGGGGTAAAGATGGAGGAATTCCGCTAGTATTACTACCTGGAACAGGTGGTTCTATGGATGATTGGGATCCTGCCGTGACCGACGGTCTCGCGAAAGAATACAAATTGATCATATTTGATAATAAAGGAGTGGCATCTTCCAAAGGAGCTACCCCCAATACTATTCAGGCAATGGCTAACGATGCCATTGATTTTATCAGAGCATTGAATTTAGGGAAGGTCAATATTATGGGATTTTCAATGGGCGGATTCGTGGCTCAAAGAATTGTTTTGACGGATCCCGAACTAATTAATAAAATAATTTTAGCTGATAGTGGGCCCAAGGGAGCTATTGGTCTTTCCAATCTTCCAAATATAATTGCTGGAAGTGCAGGACTTAGCCCCGAAGATTCCTATTTAAAATTCGGATTTACCGATTCACAGTCAAGTATTGCGTCTGGAAAATCATCTTATGCTAGAGTTCATCAACGGATAATTGATAGAGATCCAGCGCTTAGCGATGCCAGTTCGTCTGCTCAGTTTACAGCTGTACTAACCTGGGCACAGCCAGACCCTGGAGCACTGGATGAAATTAAGGCTATCAAAAAACCTGTTTTAATCGTACATGGTGATCGGGACCTTCCAATTTCCATTCAAAATGCCTACAATATGAAACAAAATTTAGAAAACGCTATGCTTTTAGAATTTTCAGATTCGGGGCACGCCGCATTTTACCAAAATTATGAGACTTTTTTAACGAAGGCTATTGCATTTCTTGCTCAATAGGTTATCTGAAAAAAAATGATAAATAGCTAACAGGTTTTTCGTTTGAAACGATTATTAAACAGTAAACTGCAAAAGCACGTTATTTATTAATGGTTTTAAATTATGATAAAAATACTAAAAGTGAAGCCCCTTTTCTTAGGCTGCTTTACTTTTAGTATTATATAGCGCTTTCGTTTTTAATATTTTCAAAGAAGGATAATAAGGAGAGAAGTAGTTCGACCGAACTTCCTCTTTCCCCGCCAAGTGCGGAACTTTTTAAAATAGTGATTTTGAAAGAGATTCTGATAAGTAACGTTTCAAATGAAAAGAACATCGATGTTCTCCTGTATATACAGATCAAAATTTTATTTTGGCAATAGCATATATTCCTCCGCAACCACAGTGAAAGATGATATCTTGGATGGGAACTCCTGCCAATTAAGCTTCTAATTCTGTTATATTATTTTTGATACTCTTGAACATAATAATATAAGGCAAAAAGATGAGAATATAAATTAACAGCGGATTTATCCCTTTTTCTGTCACTTGTGTGTGTGCTGCCGCAGCTCCGATTACCGATCCGTTTAAAAATAGACAAAAAGCGATAATAATAATGGCCTTAACCTTAATAATTATTTTTCCAATTTTTAAGTCTTTCATTTTACTTTAAATTTAAAAATGCTATTATCGAATGTTAGCATTAGATATACATTCGCAATTCATCAATCTTCAAAATTCGATGCATTAAGGCTAAATATACGATTTTGTGTAGATAATTTGCTGAAAGTGAACAGAAAAAAAATAATTTAGCTTGAAATACGCAAAGTGTTCTGACCGAACTTGGTAGCTTAAAGACTAGGAAAATACTAACTTTGTGTCCCTACTGCAAAGCTTTTTTTGTGAATAAATAGATCGGTTGAACCGTTTATAGGGCGTTTATTTTTTACATTTGTATTTAACAATAGTTTAAAATCTATGCAAAAACACAGGGCATCCATTCCTGTCAGGAGCTGGGACAGCAATTTTGGTAATGGAATAGCTGTTGTTCGTGTAGCATCAGAAATTCCCGGGAGTAAAGAGTTTAATCATGCACATCGACACGACTATCACCTTTTCGTATTGCAGGAAAGTGGTATCTCGCATACCGAAATAGACTTTAAAAAATATTTGATAGATAAGCCAACTATACTATATCAATCGCCAAATCAGGTTCACAGAGCCTTGAAAGTCGAAAATATAAGTGGATATATTCTAACAATATCCAATGAAAACTTAAATGCGGATTACCTAAAATTATTGCAGCGCAATACACCCATCGAGCCATTATCGTTATGCTCACGCACAGATTTAGCGATTATCCAAGCGTGTTTTCTTTTATGTAGAAACCTGTATGACAGAAAAGAAGACAAGTTATATCATTTGCAGTTGAAAGACAGTTGCAATACATTGGTTGCCCTATTTATGTCGCAGTTCCTCAAGCAGTCAAAACCAGCAGATAAATTGTCGCGTTTTGAAATAATTCAGAAGGCATTTTCAGAATTGCTCGAGCAAAATTTTGTGCATATGAAACGCCCCGCGGACTATGCCGAATTATTAAACATCTCCGTTGCTTATCTAAATGAATGCGTAAAGAACGTGACGGGTTTTTCTGTTTCACATCATATACAACAACGTATTATTTTAGAGGCAAAGCGCCTGCTATATCATTCCGATAAATCGGTAAAAGAGGTTGCAGCTGAATTAGGTTACGATGACTATCCCTATTTTTCGCGACTGTTTGTGAAAGTTGCAGGAATTACCGCTTTGACATTTCGTAGCAAAAACCACGATTAATCCAATACCTACTCTTTTCCGTTCTATATTATACGATTGATTCTGCTGTACTTTGCTTTGAAAAAAATATAATACTATGCCAAGTGCACCAAAATGGTTATTTGATACCTTAGAATTCTTAACGCCCAAGCTACCTTTGACCGAGGTTGTCGAAGCCGTCTCTTTATCAAAATCTGTCAAGAAGATTTGTTTTAAAGGGGATTTAAAAAATGTACAATTCGCGGTAGGTTCATTCATCGACTTTAGAATTAATGCTACAGAGGCGCGGAGATATACCGTTTCTTATGCAGATACTGAAAAGGGCTTGTTTGAATTTATTGTTTATTTGAATGGTAAAGGTTGCGGAAGTCGTTATATGGCAGATTTAAAAGTGGGCGACAACATCGTGATGTATAAGCCAAGAGGGTTAAGCAGATATTATGATAAAACGGTGCAAAGATTTGTCATCTTTGGCGATGAGACTTCATTAGCACTAGCTTGTTCTTTCCTTCCTATGTTAAAGAAGAATAAGCATCAATTTGTGTTCCTTTTTGAATTGGATGAAGAGAACAAAAACGTTCCAAAATTATTGGGCTTGGAAAATTGCCTGATATTCCCCAAAAACTTTTTGGTCAGCATGGAGGACTGGGCAGGCAAGCTACCAATGATCAATACGCCGGACTGGGAAGAGGCCAACTTCGTGTTGACGGGTAACGTAAAATCGGCTCAGCAGTTTAGAAAAATCATTAAAGAAAAAACCAATGGCAATGTTTTTTTACATGGCTATTGGTTAGCAGGTAAAAAAGGATTATAGGCCAATGCGATTAAACTGTACATATTTATTTGTATTTTTAATCCTATAGATGGCTTAAGTGTCTGGACGCTAATTTTTAAATCGTAATACCAAATGTGTAGCTGAATAAGGTCCATACCACCCATAACTGATTATTAAGGTTTTTATATTCTTACTTTATTTTTTATGCCATTTGGATTAACATGAATCTTGAATTATTTATCGATCAATTTCAGTTGATGCTGGAATTCACTTAACGAGATTTTTCCAGATGCAAAGTTGACATCTAAAATAAACTTCTTTTCGTTGGGGGACAGTTCACGTCCATAAATCTTCCCTAGTAGTTCATCTTCGTCAGGTAAAGCTTCGGTTACATCTGCTGCATTTAAAAATGCCTGATAGTATCGTAGTCCGAACTTTCTAAGCGACGACGCGTTGAAATGAATTTGGTCTTCGTTTGCAGTTAACCCTTTTGCCGAAACGAAGTTACAATTGTTGTGCGATGCTGCATATTTTTGTAAGGCGCTATTGACCAAATGGTAATCATTGAAATGCGCTCCAAATAGACCATAAGGCAAAAAGTCGCCTATCGCGCCGATAATCAGGGGAACTTCAGGAGCCCCTAATTGCTTCCGTAGCTCATTGACTATACTATCAAACTTTTCACCGTATTTTGCGGCCAGTTCGGCGGAAGAATCATTTTCTCCCTGATGCCACAATATTCCTGTCAACTGGCTGCTACGTTGAGCAAGTTTAGCCTGAAAAATAGCGTGGTCAAAGAGCGCGCCACCAACCTGCCAGTCATTTAAGCTGGTACCGCCATCAGCACAAGGGATAAGGCCGATCTCCTCGCCAATGTGATCCGCATGCCAGGAGGCAGCAAATGATGATGCGAGCCCCACACCAGCCATAGGCCTGTCATTGTGTATGGGTTCGGCCATTATCTGCCAGCGTCCATTGCGAAGCATCTTTATTGATTCGTTGATGATAGGCGGCACTGAATCCAGAATTCCGCGGCCGGCCATATTTGATTGCCCTATTAGCAAAAAAGATTGTATCATAGTTGATTATATATTTAAGACTCCACGATTCCTATACTACGGCTAAATGATAGCCAGGCAAATTTTTTAAGATCATTCGGAGCGACGTCACCAGAATTTAATGCCTTCACACTTGCTCTTGCCACACTGGCAAAGAGATGTCTGATCCAAGCTGAGGACAAGCGATTGTCTATAATGTGTTTCGCCTGCAGCTGGGGAACTATAGCAAACCACTTTTCTTTTGCTTGTTCATAGGCAATAACTTTTTCTTTGTCCATCGCTGCCACATCAACCTGCCTCTCCTCAAGGGCGTGTAGGAAAATATATTTTACACCGCTGTCGATAGCTGCGTATAGCACTGCTTCCAATTGTTTGACCGGATCAGTATTGCTGTTAAATGCAGAAACCATAGTGATATACCAGGTTTCAAGCATATCTACATAGCAGGCAGTTATAAGTGCATCTCTATCCTTAAAATACCGATACAAAGTTCGCTTACTGATTTGTGCAACCTCGGCTACTCGCTCTAAAGGAGCATGAAAGTCTTCATTTAAAACTTTTACTGCACTATAAATTAGCTTTTCCCTATTCATTTGGCACAAATGTATGACAAATGTCTTATATATGTGTTAGTTTATAGGTGAAATTATAATTTATTGGCCCAATTGTCATTAAGTATCGTTAAAATTCCAAAGGGAATTATCACTTTTTAACAACCCTTTGTCAACTTTTGAACAATATTTCAAAGGAAATGAACAGATGTAATTCCAACTGATCTTACTACCTTTGGGTTAGATCGAAGTCCAAAGCCGGTTAACATTGTAGTAAGCGAATTAATCATACCTTCTCAATCTTAAATAAGATCCCAGTAATTATTGCAGCGATCGAATAATATATGGCCCACTCCATTGATCCCATTGTTAGTGCCATTGTCATTGCAATTCCAGCCAATGTAATCAGTATTAAAGTCATTTTGATCCAATTGACATTGAGTGTATTGCTCTTGAACCAATAGAATGCCAGTGTACAACATATCAACGTAGGAATAGAATATATTGTGCTATAGCAAAGCCAAAGTAGCGAAAAGAGGATCGTTTGACCAATACCGGAAAAATTTAATGGGTTAAATCCTGGGGATATAGTCACAAGCGTAGTACCCAATAATAAGGTACCTATCCAATGCTTAAAAATATAAGACCATCTTAGACTGTGTAACATAACCGGTGTCATAAGATCGAAAACTCAAAAACCACGTTAAGTTTGTGGTAGTTATTAAAACTGGTAAAGTTCATTCTAAAATTATCTAAATATCCTGTTAAAGCTATTTTATAGGCCTCTGTTCGACTGAATGACTTTCTAAAGATGAATTAGCTATGTTTTCTCTCAAAAACTCCTGTGCTCGGACTTGCCCCAATTCAATTAATTGATTTAAGATCTCGATGGCTTTTTCGGTCTGCCCCGTTTCGTTATAAATGGCTACTATGTTGTATAATGCGTCAACATTTATTTTTGAAAGGTCAAAGCACTTTTCTATCTTTAGACTTTGGAATACATCCTTTAAATGCGGTACAGCTAGTATTTTACTACCATCTAATCTCGTCACATCAATCTGTATCCAATTATTTCTGAGATTGTTTAAATCAACTTGAGCAGAGGCATTATTGGAAAGCAATACGGCTAACAAAATGAATAGGTTAATAATGAGTACCTGATAACATTTTCTCAATTCAACAAGGCTTACGGTTAGTAATGGAAGCTTTTTCGCTAGGCTTTTCATCATTTGGTCAAATATGCATTAACGAAAATAATAATTTATCCTTAAAAAATGTGCCATTGATTTTAGATGATACTTTTTACGACGATCTAGGCTTTATCTATATAGAATCCCGAAGGGCTCTATCGTTCCTAAATAGAGAAATAAATTAATGATAAATTGGTTAACTTTGTTAAAGCTGAGGCAGAGTTAGTTAATGATTTACATCGTTGGCTGTATGTACTCAAAAATATGTCTTCGCTAAATGGACTTTCCATTTATTTGCGTAAGCCTATTTTTGAGAATTTATTTCAGTTAGCAGAGTATAGCAAACTAAAATTGGAGGAACGAGAGATGTACAACGCAAGTTTAAGGAATAAATGGGATGCGGATAGCATCCGAAGTAGTCAGGAGGAGCAATTGAAACGAGCGCGCGAAAAAGCAATGGCAGAGGGAAAAGCAGAGGGAGAGGCTAAAGGAAAAGCCGAAGGAAAGGCGGAAGTAATAAAAAATCTTTTGTCTTCGAATAAATTTTCGATATCGGAGATAGCCGAATTAGCGAACGTCACTGTAGAGTTTGTAAAGCAGATCGAGGCAGAGAAGTCTAAAGGAAAATAGAGAATATAACCATATAGGGTTTTACGGCCACTTGGATACTGTCTAAGCGGCCTTTTTTCTTTTTATAGGTTAAGTTGGTTTCTTAATCAATACCATTTTGAATAGGCTCTCATTTAAATGAAAATATTTGTAAGGCCGAAGAGACGAACTCAACTTTTTTATAAAAAGATCAAACGAAATCGAATCAACCATTGTTATACCAATACTTTCATAAATTAGGTTAATAACAGGTAGTAAAAACCTTGAGATCCCCCTCCTCAAGGTTTTTTATTTTTTTAAAAACTGACTATCCTATTATTGGGATCATAACTATATATTAGGGCTGGATCCATCCAGCCTTTTTTCTGATATAAATGTTATCTTAGCGCTATGCTGAACAATCTCTTTGAACAAGTCAAGGTTATGAAGCTTTCGATATGGGAGGGATTGCCGCCATTGCGGAGTGATACGGCACAGACTTCGTTGTTTTAAATTAGCTATTTTATGGGAAGTTTAACAAAATATGTATCAAACGATCGTCCAGAATTCGCCGTACTTATCGAAGATGACGATAAGGTTTGTTATGCATACTTATTGAATGAGGAAAGAATAGTTGGAGATATTTGGTTATACAATAGCGTTCCTACTCCCAGAGAATCTGAATGGCATAAAAAGGAGAATCTACCGTTTTTAAATCCTGCTGAGTTTGTCAAAGAAAACCTTCAACCATTTGATGCGAGTTCGCCTGTTGTAGTGACCTGGGATTTTGGGGAAGAAACGGTGGCCAATATATTTCTAGCGTCCAGATTGATCGCAAAGCTAACTCTGGGATCTTGTCCGGGTTGGTCTAGTCTTGTCACTAAAGATGGGCCTTTGGCGCAGAAGATGTAACATTTTCATGAAACGAATTGGACGAAGATAGAAGAAATATACAAACACATAGACGAATAATGATGAAATACTTTTCAAGTCTTATCCTTTTGGCAGCAGTGATTTTTACAAAAGCCCAAATAAAGCTTGAACAGAAAGACTTCAATAATTTAATGGCTATAGGTGATCCCTTCTTTTGAGGTTATCCCTTACGTCAATGTGTTGTTAAATGCCGGGGCGCAAGGCTAATAAAAAAGGAGTGGATAATTAATTTGCACTAATTAACACTCAGTGATCGTTTTAACGCCTAGTTATCGTTGAAAAGTAAATGAAGAGCTAATTGTAAGTGTCATATCCTCAAATTTTAATTTTCTTTCTTCCTGAAGGGCGGATTTATCCGCTGTCAGATAGCCTGTTTTATAATACTTGAAAATTGAGCCAAAGCGATTATCGAGTATCCTGAATTTTTTTCCATGCTGCATGTAGGTTAATTGTAGGTAAAAATCATCCTTTTCTGGAAAATCAAATGTTGGGATAAAAATAGGATCGGTAATGGCGAATGCTATTTGAGATGCGCCCAATTTCAACGCTTTATTTACCTCTGTTTCTGCGATTGGTTTTTTGCTATTCTCAGCGTCTTCCAAAGAGTTGTATAACGATACAACGGCATCAAAGACTTCGTCTTCTTTAAAAGAAGAAGTCAGATATGGACTATGCGATGAGAGCTTATCAATCACAATTGAGTCAATGGATTTTATGGTTGAAATCTCCACGATCTTGGACGCCGAATCCAATGCCATATTCAGTGTTTCACTTTCTATTTCATTTTTGAAAATATATTGCGTTAGTCGGTATTTACCCACACTTGCAATATCGAGCTTAATATCCGACTCCGATTCCGTTTTTACAACCCTCTTATTATCCAAATCATATAATACCCATTTTACAACAGGAGTTCCCGAGTAATCCTGTTCTATTTTATTTCTTACTACTTTTATATCACTTTTGAAAGCTGCTCCTTCATAAGGGATATAAGCTATGTTGGCAGGCATAGCAGAGAGCTTGGGAGGAACAATAATAGTAGGGTCTTTTAGCTGTTTGCCTTCTGGATTTACATATACAAACCCCGCTTTCAATACCTCCTTACCTTGGGTAGGATCGATCTCTTTCTTACAACCTGTTAGCAATAGGGCGGAAATTAAAATAAGGTAATAGCGCATACTATAAATTAATTGGTTCAACAATCTAATATACTAAATATATTTGTTAATTTACGTTTGGAGAAATATTGAGGCCGATGTTTTTTATTAAAGAGAAAAATAGATTTAATCAAATATACGAGGAAACAGAATAGCTATAAATGAACGATGCGATGCTGTTTAATAAATAACCTCATAACCAACGATATATTAAAAGAAATTATACTGGTAAAAATGAAAAAAATACTTTTATGCGCTCTTTTGTCATTTTTCGGCTTAAGTTTAACCCATGGACAGCAATTGAAGCCTTTATATAGTAAAACGGATACTTTGCCTAAGGTTGTTTACAAAGATCTTGATGAAAGACCTTTGCCTAAGATAGAGATGCAAGGTAGAACCTACTTAGGCGATGCTATGCGATCATTAAAACCTGAAGAGGTTCAATCAATAGATGTTGACAAGACAAGGCAGGTAATGATCATTGAATTAAAGCCTGGATACCATCCTATTTTAATGAGCTTGTCGGATATTAAAAAAAATATACAAATCTAAAATCTGAACATGTCATATTCCGGATTGAAGATCACTTTGTACAGCACGATCCAAATGAAGTTCTTGTCGATGAAAGCAATATTATGTTAATTTCTATTTCTCCCATTAAGTTTATTGGTGACTTAGAAGATTTATTTATGGTGACATTAGTGTCGCGGACGGATAAGAATCTTAAAAAACTAAATGAAATCCGTATTCGCTAAGCATTATTACACTTAGCCAAAGCGACATCTAGCTAACATAGCCTCCCTTGACGGTCAATAAGGGCGGCTGTTTTAATTAGCTTGTCGAAGATGCGCGGGTTTTTATATTTTGCCGAATCTTGCAGAAGAAGGATATGGATAACTGTTTGGTTAAGTTAGCGTATGCTGGTACTAAAATAATTTTGAATTCGGATATGTTAAGTCTTGTATTGACTAGCCTTGTTTAAGGCACTCTTCTTTTATATTGGAAGCTCGTAACCAAATAACTAATGATATTTTCCAGTTGATGATAACTAAGTCAGAATTGAAAGAAAATTTTAGATAATTTTTTTGCTGGCATGCATTTCAGTAAATTTGATGCATAAACTAAACTTTAAGTAAGAATGGAAAAGTATAATTACGGGGTCATTGGTCTGGGTGTAATGGGAAGAAATCTGCTTTACAATATTGCCGATAATGGTTTCTCTGTCGTAGGATTCGATTTAGATGAAGAAAAGGTAATCGAACTTCGTAAAGGAGTTGCTTCAGGTACAAAGGTTGTTGGAACTGTTTCTCTAGAGGAATTTGTGTTAAGTTTAGACAGTCCGCGAAAAGTTATTTTGATGGTTCCTGCAGGTAAACCGGTTGATGCTGTTCTTGAAAGCATAACACCGCTTCTGAGTCCAAAAGATATTGTCGTTGATGCGGGAAATTCTTATTTCAAAGATACCGAGAGACGTATAGCTGATTTAGCTTCTAAAAACCTTCATTTTATGGGAATGGGAGTTTCTGGAGGAGAGCAGGGGGCAAGAAGAGGACCGAGTATTATGCCGGGCGGAGATTTGGAAGTTTTCAATTTGGTGAAGCCTATGCTGGAAGTTATTTCGGCAAAAGTAAAAGGGGAGCCCTGCACCGCTTATATGGGAAAAGGAGCTGCAGGGAATTACGTTAAAATGGTTCACAATGGTATTGAATATGCCATCATGCAATTAATCAGTGAAGCATACGATTTACTGAGAAAAGGAGCTAATCTTAACAATAACCAATTGTATGAAGTTTTCAAAAGATGGAATGAAGGCGAGATGAATTCTTTCCTTATTGAAATAACAAGAGATATTTTCCAGCAAAAAGATGATGTAACAGACGGTTTTCTTGTCGACAAGATTTTAGATAAAGCAGGAGCAAAAGGAACCGGAAAATGGACCTCCCAGGAGGCTATGGAAGTTGGAGTGTCTATTCCAACCATCGATATTGCAGTAACATCAAGAATTTTATCCGCTTACAAAGATGAGCGCGTGAAAGCTTCGCAATTATATGCTAAAGAAGAAGTACAAACTCCTGAAAATATAGAATTGTTCATCAAAGAGGTGGGGGATGCTTTGTATTTATCTACTTTAATCAGTTATGCGCAAGGATTGGCATTATTGGTAAAAGCTTCTGAAGAATATCAGTTTGAAATTCCGTTAAAAGATGTTGTTAAAATCTGGAGGGGTGGATGTATCATCCGTTCGGTTTTATTGGAGAAATTTTATCTGGCTTATTCAAAATACGAGAACTTATCTAATATTTTATTGGATCAGGAAATTTCAGAAATTGTAAAAGATAAAATTTCTTCATTAAGAAAAACAGCTGCTTTTGCTGTATCAAACGGAATTCCAAGCTTAGGAATTCAGTCGGCTCTAGGGTATTTCGAAGCTTATACCACAGCATCTTTACCTGTAAACCTGCTTCAGGCGCAGCGTGATTATTTTGGTGCACACACTTACCAAAGAACTGACAGAGAAGGAGTCTTTCATACCTCATGGCAAAACCCAAATAACTGAATCTAACAATGAGTGACAATACAATCCTGCATCCAACAACGATCGTTATTTTTGGTGCAACAGGGGATTTGGCAAAAAGAAAGCTTTTTCCTGCCTTCTATAATTTATATATCGATGGCAGAATGCCAAAGGGGTTTAATATTTTAGCTTTAGGAAGAGCCGAAAATACGGATGAAAAATTCAGGGCTTATATTAAAGAAAATCTGGAGAGTTTTTCCCGGAAGGCTGTAATCAAGGAAGACTGGGCTGGTTTTCAGGCTCACATCAGCTATTTTCAGCATCAGCTTGATGAAGAAAGCTCTTATCAGGATTTATATCAGAAACTGGAAAATTTTGATAAGGTGTACGGAATGAGAGGCAACAGACTTTTCTATTTGTCCATTGCACCAAACTTTGTATCTGTAATTTCAAATCATCTTAAAAATACGTCAATAGCATCTGATCCTGCAACAGATCGAATTATTATCGAAAAACCTTTTGGTCACAATAAAGAATCTGCCATTGAGCTAAATAATCTTCTTTCACAAACTTTCCAGGAAGAACAGATTTATCGCATTGATCATTATCTAGGTAAAGAAACCGTTCAGAATATTTTGGCGTTCAGGTTCGGAAATTCAATTTTTGAACCTCTTTGGAATCACAGACATATAGAATCGGTACAGATTACGGTTGCCGAAGAAGTAGGTGTGGAAACAAGAGCCAGTTTTTATGAGCAGACAGGAGCTTTGCGCGATATGATTCAGAACCATCTTTTGCAAATTCTTTGTATGGTTGCTATGGAACCTCCGGCTTCACTTGAATCGGGTGAGATCAGGGATCGTAAAGTTGATGTTTTAAAATCCATCCGTAGGATTTCTCCCGAAAAAGTAGATCATTATGCGGTAAGAGGACAGTACGGACGAGGCAAAGTAAATGGGGTAAAAGTAAAAGGCTATCGCCAGGAAGAGGGAATTGCTCATGATTCCAATACGGAAACATTTGTCGCTATTAAGTTTTATCTGGATAATGAAAGATGGGAGGATGTTCCTTTTTATGTTCGTACCGGTAAGAAGATGAAAGAAAAGCATTCTTATATAACGATTCAGTTTAAGCCACTTCCAAATTCTACGTTTTCAGAAAGCAGCTCGCTTCTGTCGGCAAACCGATTGGTTATTAATATCCAGCCACAAATGGACATCAGATTGCAGTTTATGTCTAAAAAGCCAGGCTTGTCTTTAGAGCTTAAACCTGTGGAGATGATTTTCGATAATTTTGCCTGTCAGACCGATACGCCCGAAGCTTATGAAACTCTTTTATTGGAAGCACTCGTGGGAGACCTTACACTGTTTATGCGCTCTGATCAGGTACAAGAAGCTTGGGATGTGATAAAAACGATTCAGGAAACCTGGGAAAAAACCAAAGATCCATCGTTCCCAAATTATGCTTCAGGAAACTGGGGCCCTGATGACAGTGATGCACTGGTAGAGCGGCAGGGACATCAGTGGGTTTAAAATCTAATGAAAAGAGAATGAATATTACGATATTTAATAATCTGGATGCTTTATATAAAGAAGCAGCAGATACATTTGTTGAGCTTTCGAAAAAAGCGATTCAGAAGCATGATAAATTTGTGGTCGCGTTGAGTGGTGGCTCTTCACCGAAAGCCATTTTTAGTTTATTAGCTACTCCCGAATATGCAGATAAAATAATTTGGAACAAAATCTATTTTTTTTGGGTAGATGAAAGATGGGTTTCTCTTGAAGATGAGAAAAGTAATTTTAAGATGACTTTGGAAGTACTTTTGAATAAGGTTCCGGTAAATGAAAATCAGATTTTCCCCATGTATAAAGAGGGAATTGAGCCTGAAAATTACGCTAAAGCATACGAAGCTCAAATCAGAAATGTTTTAGGAGCTGACGGTATTTTTGATTTCATCCTTTTAGGAATGGGTGATGATGGCCACACAGCCTCTCTGTTTCCAGGAGAAAAGATCTTACAAGAAAAAGAAAAATGGGTTGATGCCTACTATCTAAAGCCACAGGCAATGTTCAGAATTACTTTGACTGAACCTATTATCAATAAAGCTGAAAATATTCTGATTGTTACATTTGGTAAATCCAAGAAAAACGCTTTGAATGAAGTTCTTAATGGTGTATATAATCCTGAACTATATCCGCTACAGTTAATTGAAAAAAAAGCAGGAGTCCAGATTTTTACCGATAAAGAAGCTGGAATTTAATATCATTTGACTATACGGGACGTCTAGCCAAAAAGGCTCCCTTAACGATTGACAAGGGTGCTTAAGTACTCTTGTCAATACAGTTATAGCCCCTTAGGGAAATATTGGAACATTATTGCTAATAAATTTACAATGAGATTTTTGATTTTAATTTCGATTTTCTTTTCAATCTTATGCTCTGCAAAAGGTCAATCAAACAATAAATCAGTTATTAAGGGAGTGATAGATACTATTCCTCACACAATCTATTTTGTTAAATATAAAAATCAAGGAAATACGATCTCTGATACGGTAGCATTAGATGATAAAAGCAATTTTAAATATACAGCTATAATCTCAGAGCCGACAATTTTCAACATATCTATTAAAAATATTTATAATAAAAATTATATCGGTGATTTTGTAATCTATTCATTCTGGATAGAACCAGAAAAAACGATTGAATTTAATGGCTATAAAGGCTGGCTGATTAATGGCGCCAAGGGTTTAATTCCTATGTCTAATAAATTTGATATTAAAAATTCCTCTTTAGATAGTATTGAGAGATTATTCAACAAAAATAAATTAACAGCAATTAAAGCAAAAACAGAACAACTCGGCCGTAACCTGGCAAACAATGAGTTGATTGAAGTAATTCGCGAACTTTCCGATTCATTTATATCTAATCACCCGAATAACTATTACGGACTTTATTTGATAAGTAATTTCCCGGATAATACAAATAAACAACTAAATGATAGAAATAACATGTTCAAAAAGATTTCGAATGATTTACAGAAAACATATCTTGGCGAATCAATTCTCCAAAAAATAAAAATTAGTAAAATATTTGAAATTGGTGAAATGATGCCTGAGTTCGAACAAACAGATACGATATCGAAAGTCGTTAAATTATCCCAATTTAGAGGTAAATATGTGCTGGTTGACTTTTGGGCATCCTGGTGCGCGCCTTGTCGAAGAGAAAATCCTAATTTGGTTAAAGCCTATCAAAAATACAGAGGTAAAGGATTTGAGATTATAGGAATATCATTAGATGAAAATAAAGAAGAATGGCTAAAAGCTATACGCAATGACGGATTAAAATGGACGCAGTTATCAGATCTAAAATCTTTTAAAAATTCAGTCGCTCAACAGCTCTCTATTCAAGCTGTCCCTGATAATTTTCTAATTGATCCAAATGGAGTAATTCTTGCTAAAGGACTTAGGGGTGATGACTTGAGCAAAGAATTAGAACGAATTTTCAAATACTAAATCACTCAATATTTAGCATATGCTTTTGAATTGAGCCCAACAACTCAAAAACTCTATTTTATCATAATAAAAAGAGATAGAAAAGGGATTTTTCATCGAAGATGACGATAAGGTCTGCTATGCTTACCTTTGGAAAGAAGGCGAAAATATTATTGCCCATGTGTGGCTATACAATGTAACACCAACTCCGAGTGAGCCAGAATTGCAGATAGAAGAAAATCACCCCTTTTTAAATTCTGCGGAATTTGTTAGAGAGAATCTCGACCCATTCGACGCTTGGACGCCTGTTGAAGTCACTTGGGATTTTGCGGAAGAAATACTAGCTAAGATATTTTTATCCGAAAGATTGATCGCGAAACTTACCGTAGGGGCACGTCCGGGTTGGTCTAGTCTTGTAACGAAAGACGGACCGTTGGCGAAGAAGATGGCGGATTTTCAGCATTAAATCGTAATTTTATCTTTCAAATACACTGACAATGACATTTCTATACCAATATCTTCGTTTTTATGGGGTGTTAGCGGCCTTCATATTTTCCTTCAATGTTTCTGCACAAAAGCAATCCGGGGTGGACAGCGATGCATTGGCAATTCAGTTCGTTGATGGACAACTTCCTGAAGGCAACTATACCGCAGCGGTGTTGGGAATTCCCAGGCCGAATGCAGCACAGCTTGCAATTGTTGGGAAAATGAAACAAGCCATGAAAGCCAATGAAGATTGGTTTTTCAAAACCATGAAGGAGTTAAAACCCGGAGAGCCTATACCATATCACAAAAATCTAGGTATTAGCGAAGAAGAGTATGCTGCTTTTATGGAGTTCTCCCAATCTACCAAAATAGACAAAATAGGGGCGATGGAGCTCAAGATCATTCGCAAGGACAATAGTATCCATTTCGAGCCTAAAGACTTCGGCGATTATTTGAAATATCTAGTCATTGATTTGAAAGACCAGAGGGTTAGGGTTGATAGTCTGGGCTTGGAATATAAAGGACAGATCAGTATGGATGCCAAACAGACAACATTGGTCGCAGGGCCTTGGGCAGGTTACTCCTGGCAACTCGAAGAATTTAAAAAAGACGGACAATTAATTTCAGATCCGAATAAAGTCGTTCCTGCAGAAATGGGAGAACTGGATATAAAGTCTATAAAAGTGTTAATAGGCAAACTCGATCGTATCGATCAATGTTTTCTTTATCTCAAGAGTAATATTGTCTATAAAGGCCATGTGCTGGCAAAACAGGATATTGCCCTTTTATTAACGAAAGAATAAGCCAATTTTTAATTAAGGAAACTAGGGAAGATATGGCCCGAATTCTCTCCTTTTAAAATGTCATGTTTTGCGGTGGGGAGGTCAATTTGTATGAAATATAAAATTTTATTTGGGGTACCAATGATTTTGATTTAGTAAATTTATCACTATATTAAGTTCGTCGTTCGTACCAATTATCAGAATTTGCCAAATGAAATCTCCTAAAGAAGCTGCTACACTGGAAAAACTTAAAAATGGAGACCTAAATTCGTTTAATGAAATTTATTTCCATTATTCGCCAAAGATCTATGTGAGATTGATCAAATTGGTGAAAAATCAAACTATTGCAGAAGAAATCTTACAAGAAGTATTTACCAAAATATGGCTCCAACGTGAAAAGATTGACCCTAATAAGGGGTTTGTCTCATTTCTCAATCATATTGCGGACAATTTGGCTATGGACTTTTTTCGAAAAGTGCAAAGAGACAAGGCTCTTCAATTGGAAATATGGGCTTCAGCCATAGAAATGTATTATCATACCGAAGAAAAACTGTTTTTCAAAGATAAGCAACAGATGTTGACCAATGCAATCGACTCCCTGAGCCCCAAACGAAAGGAGATTCTGACCCTCAATAAATTTGAAGACAAAAGTTATAAAGAAATAGCCGATTTACTGGGCATCTCAGTATCTACTGTGAGTAATCAATTGGTGAGTGCACTAAAAGATATCAAAAAATATATTCAAGAAAACTACCGAGATGAGTATATAATCAGTCTTTTTGCAGCCTTTTTATTCAAACTATAAAAAAAATAAAAAAAGTAATAGTGTGATTCTCTTTGTCAAACGTATAGAGTAACAAATACAGCAATGTATTGAACTAATTATAGTAAATTTTGAAAGAGCAATCCTTTAAAGATCAATTGTTGGCGTATATCCACAACCGCTTGGATGCGCAGTATTATGAGTCATTTTTTGACGAAATGGCCAAGATTGATACTGCAATTCTAGAGTTATGGATCACTGAGATGCTGGATCAGGATGAAGGACAAGTAGTACAACAAATTCCGTTACTAGATTTAAGCATGGTTCATCGGAAAGTGCTCGATCATATCTATGCCGTAGATCCGCCAAAACCTATGCTCATTCGTAGCATAAGCCCGTGGGCCTGGGCTTCCTGTGCCGCCGTGCTACTCTGCGTACTGTCGGTTCTCTTTTTGAAAAATTTCTCGACCTCAACAAAAGAACAGGTTACCTGGTATGAAAATAAAAATGCTTATACAATCAATGCTCAGCTTCCTGATAGCACGACCGTTATCCTTTATCCACAGGCTAAAATCGGATTCGAATATACTGGCAGAGGCCACCGCGATGTACATCAGGTGCAAGGTCGGGTTATTTACAAGGTGTACAAAAACAAAAATGCACCTTTTCAAGTCAATTACAGAGGATATTTGACCACTGCCTTAGGCACCATATTTAGCGTAGACCCCAAGGATACCGATCATGTACTAATAAAACTAATGGAGGGCAAAATATCTGTCGGATCAGTTACGGCAGATAGCCGAAATTTAATATACCTCCAACCAAAAGAAGAAGTATTGGTTAACTTAAAACTTCAGCAGATGATTAAGTTTTCGGAGCCCGAATTGACAAAATCTCAGCCTGCCCGTGTGGATAAGGAGCTAAGGAAACTTATACCACAGCTAACTGCCAATGTCGAATGGACCAATCAGTCTGTCAAATTTAACCAAACCAAAAACATTCAACTCTTAAGAGTAATCGAAAGCCTTTACGATGTTTCGATTATATGTGATAATCCTGATTTGCTCAACAGTTCATTTACAGGAAGTTTAAATAGCAAAGAATCGCTAGCTAATTTCTTGACCAGTTTCTGTCAATTGAACGATTGTACATTCCAAGTGAACAATGGTATTGTCAACATCAGCAATTCGAGAAGAAAGGAGGACGTACAGTAGGAGAGAATCAACCCAACGCGGAAAAATAAACCAATATATAAATCAGAATAACCAACTGTAAACAATTATGAAGCATATTCTAATCAAATTAATGCTCGTGGGATTGCTATTTCCATACTTTTCTGTAGGATTTGCGCAATCAAACCTGAAAGTAAATGGTAAAATAGTTGACAACGAAGGGAATACATTGCCCGGCGCAACTATTGATCTTGTCCACGAGAAGAGCAGTAAAAAACTCCACTTTGTGGCCGATAACAACGGATTGTTTGTTTTAACTCCACTTGTTGCTGGCGAAAATTATACGATCTATGCCCACCATCTCGGCTACGATACCGATTCTGTTAAGCATTTTGTGGCAACCGCTACCAGCAAAAACACCGTGCTTATCCGTCTGAAACCAAATACCGGAATGATAGACGAAGTTGTTGTCGTCGGCTATGGTGTTCAGAAAAAGGTGAATTTGACGGGCGCTGTTTCCGCCGTATCGGGAGAAGATCTGAACAATAGGCCCGCAGGGCAAACCTCTTCGGCCCTTCAAGGCATGGCCTCGGGAGTCACCGTCACACAGCGTTCTGGCAAGCCGGGAGCGGACGGTGCGGATATCCGTATCCGCGGTATCGGTACACTTGGCAACGCAGCACCTTTAGTGCTGATTGATGGGATCGAAGGCTCTATCAATAATATCGACCCCAATTTAATAGAGAATATTTCCATATTAAAAGATGCCGCCTCCGCATCGATCTACGGTTCGAGAGCTGCCAATGGTGTCATCTTGGTCACGACCAAAAGGGGAAGTTCTGATAAAGTCGCTATTGCCTACAATAATTATTTCGGTTGGCAGTCGGCGACCAATATGCCCAAAATCGTCAATGCCCTGGATCATATGCTGCTGACGAATGAAGCGTATACCAATGTTGGTGCGAGTCCATTATATCCGGAGGATATCATTGCCGCCTATCGAAGTCAGGGCAATGGTAGTTCGGACGAGTATCCCAATACCGATTGGCAAAAGGAATCCTTGCAGGGGAATGGATTTCAGCAAAGCCATTTTGTGACGGTCAATGCAGGCACAAACAAAGTAAAAATGCTGACTTCGGTCGGTTATTTCGACCAGAAGGGCTTGACACTGAATAGTTCGTTTAAGCGTTATACCATCCGCAACAATGTGGATGTTAAATTCTCAGATCAGCTCGCCGTTAAATTTGACTTTCAATATGTCAATCCGATCGTAACCTCACCAGCCGCGAGCATCGAAGAACTTTTTCAGTGGATGAGCAGTATTCCTGCCAATCAATCCTTCAGAAATTCCAATGGTACCTGGGGACTGGGTTGGAATGGTAATAATCCCGTATCGGCGGCTGCTGATGGCGGTGTTGCTACCAACAAAAGTCCATTTGGTAGTATCAATGCATCATTGATCTACAGACCCAAAGAATGGTTGACTGCCGAGGTCAATTATGCACCTAAATATGCGACGCAGGTAAATAAGAATTTCCGGAAAGCAGTACAGTCCTATTTTCCAGATGGTACGCCGAGCTTCGCTGTTCCAGTACGTACAGCACTTACCCAGTACAATAGCCAAGAACTTTTTAATAATATGCGGGCGACCCTTACGCTAAACAAAGATTTTGGTCCACATCAGTTGAAAGCATTGATTGGTGGTTCGCGGGAAGACTACAAGATTGATTACTCCCAGGGTTTTAGGGACACCTACGTTCTCCCTGACTATGAAGTGCTCAATGCGGGTTCGGCACTAAATCAGTCAGCGACAGGAAGTGCTTCCGAGTGGGCATTACAATCTTTATTTTCAAGGATCAATTACGTTTTCAAAGATCGTTATCTTTTAGAACTCAATGCACGCTACGATGGTTCGTCCAGGTTTGCCAAAGGTAATCGCTATGGTTTTTTTCCGTCGGCATCCGCCGGATGGCGTTTTTCCGAGGAGCAGTTCCTAACCGCATCCAAGGGGTGGCTTACAGAGGGAAAAATCAGGGCTTCATGGGGTAAGTTGGGAAATCAGAATATTGGGACCTATCCAGCCGTGGCATCTTTGAACCTAGGTTCGTACACTTTGGGTAATGGCATCGTCAATACGGCAGCGCTAAATGATATGTCTAATCCCGATATTACATGGGAGTCTACCGAGGAGAAAAATATTGGTATCGATCTTACCTTATTTAAGCGATGGACTATTACGGCAGATTTTTACAATAGAAAAACCAGTGATATATTATTACAGCTGGATATCCCGCTCATTATTGGTTTAAATAAGCCTTATCAAAATGCAGGCGTCGTCGAGAATAAAGGTTGGGAGCTTTCCATGGGCTATCGAAGCGATCCGGCCAAAGACTTTAAATATAATTTTACACTCAACCTCTCTGATGTCAAAAACAAGGTGTTGGATATGCGCGGAATCAATCAGACTGGTCTAACGGTCAATCGGGAAGGCTATCCCATTAATTCCATCTTTGGTTATGTTTCCGATGGCTACTTCCAAACAGTGGAGGAGGTAAAAGCTCATGCCACACAGTTTGGTACCTTAGCACCAGGTGATCTCAAATACCGTGATCAGAATGACGACGGAGTGATTAATGAGTCCGATAAGGTTATCATTGGTAGTACCATTCCACGATATACCTATTCGCTCAACTCCAATTTTAGTTTCAAGGGGTTCGACTTCAGTTTTCTTTTACAAGGTGTAGGCAAAGCCGATGGATACCTATATGGGGCCGGTATTCAGCCCTTTACGACTACCGGGGCAATCGGTGGAACGATTCGTGAGGATAATAAAGATAGATGGACACCCGATAATACTACAGCGAAATATCCACGATTGGCTTTCGGACAGAATAACAACCAGCAGTCTTCCCAATTTTGGATGAAAAATGCCGCCTATCTTCGCCTGAAAAATTTGCAGCTCGGCTATACCTTTCAGGCTGAGCTACTAAAGTCCATCGGGCTGAATAAACTTCGGGTATTTGTTAATGGTTCAAACTTATTCAGCGTAGATAAATTTTGGGACGGTTATGACGTCGAAGCACCAGTAGGCTATGGTAACTTTTACCCGCAGGTAAAGGTGTATTCTTTTGGATTGGATATTACATTATAAACTTGGTTTGTATGAAAACTCTAAATAAACTCGCATTATATATGCTGTCGATTGCAGTTCTCCTTCTGGTGGGGGCATGCGAAAAATACCTGGACAGATCTCCCTTGGATGGTCCTTCGGACGAAAATTATTTCAAAAATCAGGATGAGCTGATATTGGTTGTCAATGGTTTGTACAGTGCCCTTGCATTTCATCCCACGGACGATATGCCTATCAACCTCACACTTGATGATGCCACCGATATTGGGTGGGACCGTAATACTTCTGATTTACAAGCTGTGGGAAGGGGAGATCACGACAGCAATAATGGCTACATCCGGAATATCTGGACCAATTCCTATAAGGTCATTGGCAAATGTAATTTCATTCTGGACAATATCCAGAAGTTGGATGGAAAGATGGATGCCAATCTTCAAAAGCGTTATAAAGCCGAGACACAGTTTATCCGGGCCTATGTCTACCAATATTTGATTGATTATTTCGGTGGAGTGCCTTTGGTCACGAGCGGTCTAAGCCTTGCTGATGCCAATGTCCCGAAAACATCTAAGGCTGAAATTGCGAGCTTTATCCTCAAAGAACTTGATGAAGCTGCTGCTATTTTACCGGTTAGCTATGGCTCGACCGATATTGGGCGTGCGACCAAAGGGGCAGCATTGGCCATACGCGCTCGGGCAGCACTTAATAACGGGCTTTGGGAAGAAGCAGCACGTTCGGCCAAAGAAGTCATGGACTTAAACGTATATGCCTTACACCCTGATTTCGGCCAATTATTTACGTATGATGGGCAGGCTTCCAAGGAGATTATTTTTGCTTTTCAATATCTGCGATTACAGAAAACAAAGACCCACAGTGCTACGCGCGGATTTCTGTCGCGCAACGCACAAGGGACTTCCAACAAAATCCCATCGCAATCCATTGTTGATAGTTATCTCTGCACCGATGGATTTGCCATTGACAAATCTTCCAGATTTGATCCTAAAAAACCATTCTCCAATCGAGATCCGCGTCTGGGATATACCATTGCACTTCCCGGTAGTACGTTTTTTGGTTTTCAGTTTGAGACCCATAAGGATAGTATAACCTGCTGGAACTATTCATACAATACATCCACGGCAGTACGCATCCAAAATCAGGATGCGATCAATGCTTATGCGACCTTTTCTGGTTATTGCTGGAAAAAATATGTCGATATAAAAGACAAGGATTTTACGATGGAATCGGAGTTAAATATTATTCAGAGCCGCTATGCCGAAGTGTTGTTGATCTACGCCGAGGCGATGGTCGAAAACAATACCATCGACAAAACCGTCTATGACGCAATCAACAGCATCAGGCAGCGCCCTACCGTCGATATGCCGGCAATCGCGAGTAATAAAACGCAAGCTGAGCTGCGCGAGATCATACGGAAAGAAAGACTTTACGAATTAGCCAATGAAGGCTTTCGCTTAGTCGATTTGAGACGGTGGAAACTGGCCGATAAATTTATGAATTCGACGCTCTATGGCCGCATACCAAAAGGTTTGCTGGCCAATGCGCCGACGATCGATGCGGATAATTACGTGAATTATAAAAATGTCGCTAATCAGAAAGACATGCGGGTTATCGAGCTCCGAAAGTTCGATCCCAGCAAGAATTATCTTTGGCCGATCCCGAATATTGAAATTGTAACGAATAAAAACCTGGAACAAAATCCAGGCTATTAAATCCTAAGATGATGAAAAAGACACGCGTAATGATCATTGGACTTTTGACGATGTTTTGGCATTTAGTCAAAGGGCAAACAGACAGACAGGTAGATCTATGTATTTATGGTGCCACCTCAGCCGGTGTAATAGCCGCCTACACCGCTTCACAGGCCGGGAAATCAGTCTTACTGATCGATCCAGGCACACGGGTAGGAGGGCTCAGCTCCGGTGGATTAGGGCAAACGGATATCGGAAACAAATATGTCGTCACAGGGCTCGCCCTTGATTTTTACCGCAAAATGGGCAAGCACTATGGCAGTTTTGAACAATGGATTTTTGAACCCAAGGTAGCCGAATCTATTTTTAAGGACTATCTGGCACATACTAATACAGCAATGTTAATGGGACATCGTTTGGTAGCCGTAAAGACTGACAATCGATCGATTAAAACCATTTCACTGCTTCCGAGTGAAAGCAGGGAAGGCAAAAATATAACGGTTACGGCCAACGTCTTTATGGACTGTAGCTATGAGGGGGATCTTATGGCCAAAGCTGGCGTGTCCTACCATGTGGGGCGGGAGTCGAATAGTACCTATGGTGAAACGATTAACGGAGTGCAATTGCTTGATGGTCATCAGTTTCCGGACGGTGTAGATCCCTATAAGATAAAAGGTGATCCCGGGAGCGGTGTTTTATGGGGGATCAATACGGGGCCCTTAAAAGAAAATGGAACGGGAGACGCCAAGGTTCAAGCCTATAATTATCGGATTACATTGACCAATGTCCCTGAAAACAGAATAGCAATCACCAAACCCCACAATTACGACGCAACCAAATATGAACTCTTAAAGCGGCAAAAGGAGATACAGCCCTGGAAGAGTATCCAAGACGTATTTATCTGGAGTCTTATGCCCAATGGAAAGACTGATATCAATAATAGAAATGGATTTTCAACAGATATGATTGGCATGAACTGGCGTTACCCTGAAGCCGATTTTTTCGAACGGAAAGAGATTATTCAGGCCCATGAAGATTACACCAAAGGTCTTTTATATTTTGTCGCAAACGATCGTTCGGTGCCGGAGCCGATCCGAAGCGAATTCAAAAAATGGGGCTACCCCAAAGACGAATATCCTGACAATGGACATTGGTCACCGCAATTATATATCCGCGAAGCCAGAAGGATGATTGGTGATGTCGTCATGACCCAAGACCACTGTCAGGGCCGAAAAGTCGTGTCCGATGGGGTAGGCTATGCCGCATACACCATGGATTCGCACAATTGTGACCGAGTGATCGTCAATGGCATGGTCAAAAATGAAGGTAACGTTGAGGTTGGCGGATTTTCTCCTTTCCCGATTTCCTACAGAGCGATCGTCCCCAAAAAAGAAGAGATCAATAATCTTTTGGTCCCGGTGTGCTTGTCGGCAAGTCATATCGCCTTTGGTTCCATTCGCATGGAGCCAGTATTTATGGTGCTGGGGCAGTCCGCTGCTGTGGCAGCCTGCGAGGCAATTGACAACAAAACTGCCGTTCAGGATGTTGATATAAGACGCGTGCAAAAAATATTGCGTGACAACCCAAAGGCAGATGGCCGTAGGGCCGATTATATCATTCATGTAGACGATAAAGATCAGGTTATGTTGAAAGGAAATTGGCGTAAATCCGCAAAAAAAGGTTATGGCATGAGTTACCAGGAAGCCGACAGCAACCCCGGGGCCATGGCCCGTTTTACTCCCGGTAAAGATTTTTCCGGTGGAAAATATATGCTGTACAGTTATTTTCCTAGAACCGCCGAAAGCACCGAGAGCGGGACATTCATTATCCATACAGGGAAGACAAGGATCGAAAAAACAATAAATTTTAAGGAAGTCAATATCCTCGGACAGACCACAAGTACTTGGGTAGCGCTCGGCGAATATGTTTTTGAAAAGGGAAGAAGTAAGCCCTATGTTGAGATTACCTCGGACGCAAAAGGCATATTGGCTGCAAATGCCATCTTGTGGGTTCCCGTCTCAGACCAAAATTAAGTACATATGCAAAAGATAAAAATAGGGTTAAAATTAATGTTTGTCTTGGCTTTTCTGCAGGTTGAGGCCCAGCATTCGACCACGAAGGTAGACGTGGTCGTTTACGGCGGTACACCGGCAGCCATCACCGCTGCATTGCAAGTAAAACAGGCCGGCAAATCTGTGCTACTCTTATCACCAGATCAGCATTTGGGGGGTCTGAGTTCAGGCGGACTGGGTTATACCGATACTGGCAATAAAGCAGTTATTGGTGGTCTGGCCAAAAAATTCTACCAGGATGTATATAACCATTACTCCAGGGAATCGAGCTGGAATTGGCAATCCCGGGCCTCCTTTGGCAATCGTGGACAGGACACCGTCGCGATGGATAGTGCGCATCGGACGATGTGGATTTTTGAACCCCATGTAGCCGAGGACATTTTTGATTCTTGGGTGCGGGATCATCAGATTGATGTTGTTCGTGGGGCATATTTAGATCGGCAGGAAAGTGCTATCGTTAAAGAAGGCACAACCATCAAGACCATTAAAACGGTAGACGGAAAGATCTATGAAGCGAAGATATTTATTGATGCCACTTATGAAGGTGATCTGATGGCGCTGGCCAAAGTCAGTTACACGATCGGGCGGGAGGCCAATCACACCTATGAGGAGCGGTGGAACGGTGTGCAGACCGGAGTCTTTCAGCACCGGCATCATTTTACCGCGCAGATCAGCCCCTATAAACGCGAGGGAGATCCGAGCAGCGGCCTGGTATACGGCGTTTCAGCACAAGATCCTGGGCAATATGGCGCAGCAGATCAGAAGCTGCAGGCCTATTGCTTTCGGATGTGTCTGACCAATGATGCTCGCAATCGGAAGCCCTTTGCCAAACCTATTGCGTACGATCCGCAGCATTATGTCTTGTTACAGCGTTTATTTCGCGCGGGCTGGGACGAAGCCTTTCAAAAATTTGATCTGGTGCCCAACCATAAGACCGATGCCAATAACCATGGTCCGTTCAGCACAGATTTTATTGGGATGAATTATAATTATCCCGAAGCAAGCTATGCCGAACGCAAGTCCATTATCGAAGCCCATCGCCGGTATCAACAGGGCCTATATTATTTTATGGCCAATGATCCTTCCGTCCCAACAGCAATCAGGACAAAGATGGCCGAATGGGGGCTGGCAAAAGATGAATTTGAAGATAATGACAATTGGCCTTGGCAATTATATATACGAGAAGCCAGGCGGATGCTAGGACACTATGTGACCACCGAACACAATATTTTGGGCAAGCGCAAAGTAGAAGATCCGATTGGCATGGGCTCATATACCTTGGATTCGCACAATACCCAACGCTATGTGACCAAAGAAGGATTTGTCCAGAATGAGGGCGATATTGGTGTCCATGTGCCAGCACCTTACGCCATTTCCTATGGATCGATTATCCCAAGAAGCGATGAATGCAGCAATTTACTCGTTCCGGTCTGCCTCTCCAGTTCGCATATTGCCTTTGGTTCTATCCGTATGGAGCCCGTATTTATGGTATTGGGGCAGAGCGCAGGAGCTGCTGCGGTATTAGCGCTTGATAATGATGGGGTTGTGCAGCACGTGGATTACGGCATGTTAAAAAAACAACTGCTGGAGTCGGGCCAAGTATTGGAAAAAAAATAATATATTGAAATAGAATTATACTGGATATCGGATGGATTTAGATCATATGAATGCCCTTACACTGGTTTTTGCATCAATTTTAATTTTTGCAATCTCCTACCGTTTTTACGGGGTCTTTATGGCGCAGAAAGTACTCCGGCTCAACGATGCCATCACGACGCCAGCAGTCGAGTTTGCTGATGGCCATGATTATGTCAAGACAGACCGCAAGGTGTTGTTTGGACATCATTTTGCTGCCATAGCTGCTGCAGGGCCATTGGTAGGGCCAGTACTTGCGGCCCAGTTTGGCTATCTTCCCGGTGCACTCTGGATTTTGATTGGTTGTGTCCTGGGCGGAGGGGTGCACGATATGGTTGTGCTATTTGCTTCGGTAAGGCACAAAGGGCAGAGCCTGGCTACCATTGCGTCCAAGGAGATCGGTCCCGTTGTGGGCGGTATAGCCGGTATAGCCGTTCTGTTTATTCTGATTCTGACCTTGGCCGGACTGTCACTGGCCTGTATCAGCGCCATGCATGAGGCACCTTGGTCCTTATTTACTATTATTCTGACCATGCCAATTGCCATATTTATGGGACTATTGATGCGCTATAGAGCCAGATCCGTTACCTTGGCAAGTATATTAGGGGGAATATTATTGATCGTGGGAATCATTGCAGGCCATCGTTTGATGGAGATCCCGGTCATTTACAACCTTTTTGATTGGGATGTCAAGACCATTTCGATTGCGATTGCTATTTACGGGTTTTTGGCTTCGGTGCTACCCATCTGGCTGCTTCTTGTTCCAAGGGATTACCTTTCCACCTACCTCAAGATTGGCACGATTCTGATGCTGGCCGTGGGCATTGTCTTTGTGCATCCGATAATCCAAATGCCTGCGCTGACCAATTTTATTCATGGCGGCGGCCCTGTGATCGGCGGGCCTGTGCTTCCATTTATTTTTATCGTGATCGCCTGTGGGGCAATTTCGGGTTTCCATGCGATTATTGCCACAGGCACGACACCTAAGATGCTTGGCACCGAAAAAGAGATACTTTTTGTAGGGTATGGTGCAATGCTGGTGGAGGGATTTGTTGCTTTAATGGCATTGATTGCTGCCTGTACCTTACTGCCGGGCGACTATTTTGCGATCAACACACCAGTCGGTGATTATGCAGGATTTTTGGCACTGCATCCCGAATTAAAAGCGGTAGATTTGCAGCATTTTTCAGATCGCATAGGAGTAGACCTCCATGGCCGTACAGGCGGAGCTGTTTCCCTTGCCGTGGGGATGGCCCATATTTTTGATAAGGTGCCTTTTATGGACAATGTGATGGCTTATTGGTATAATTTTGCCATAATGTTTGAAGCCGTGTTTATCCTTACAGCTATCGATGCCGGTACACGGGTCGGACGATTCTTTTTGCAGGAAATGCTGGGTGGTGTTTTTCCGGCTTTTAAAGACAAGGATTGGAAACCGGGCGTCTGGTTATGTAGCGCTATTTTCACTTTTTCATGGGGCTATCTTGTTTTTACGGGAAATGTAAGCAGTATTTGGCCGCTATTTGGAATCAGCAACCAGCTGTTAGCTGCCTGTGGGCTTATTGTCTGTACGACGATGCTTATTCGGATGAATCGGGGGAAATATGCCTTAATTACGGCAATTCCGGGCGTATTTATGGCCGGTATCACCTTTTGGGCTGGCTATCTACAGGTCACGGATATTTATTTGCCCAAAGGACAGCTGCTATTAGCGTTTTTAGCGATCTTGGCTATGCTCCTGATGCTGCTTGTCTTTATAGGCACGTTCCGAAAATGGTATCAGCTGTTTAAAATTGAAGCTAAATTTATCGACCAAAATGGAGAATCTGTAAAGGAATTGGTTGATCGTTAAGCGGAAAAATCTTCCATCGCGAAGACTACATCGACACAGACCGGAGGATCAGCCCGGAGGATATTACCTGCATTGCTTCAGAAGGCTAAATTTTTAGCCGCTTCATCAACAAGCGATACCGGTACGCAAACCCCAAAATATACGCGATACATCTTTTATTTGTGGACCAACTAATGGCAGGTAATTTTTCATTCATTGCAGAGAAAATCGTATACTTGTCTCTACTACCAGTTGAAGGATCTAAATGACAAAAAGATATGTCCAATGCATTATTTATTTAACGCTAATCTGCTGTTTATTTGCACAACATGCCCAAGCCCAGTATCATTTCGGTAGTTTAACTTATGATAAAGGGCTCTCGAATAGCACCGTATTGAGTATATGCCGTGACAATGCAGGCTTTCTCTGGATCGGTACCAGGGACGGACTCAATAGATACGATGGTAACCGCATTAAACAGTACCGTTCGGATAATAGCGATGTTAACACCATTTCCACGAACAACTATATTTACACCATTGTTGAACATCCGCGCCAAAAGACCCTTTGGATCGGAACACAGCAGGGCCTAAATATTTATCAGCCTAAACAAGACCGCTTTCAGCGAATTAGCTTTGAGCATGTCAAACCTAAAAATAGCAACCATTTTGCGGTTTTAGCAATTTATTTTATTGAATCTAGCGTCTTACTCGGTACAAATAATGGTCTGATGTGCATTAAAAATGCCGATCATCCCAAGATAGAAAACGTGAATATTCTCCCGGGACTGGAAATCTACTCCTTATTACAGCTGGGAAGAAATATCTTGATCGGGACCAATAGAGGATTATATCTTTGGCGGGATCAAAAAACAATTGAACCAATTAAACTAAGTCATACAAATAGCTCAGCGATATCCGTGAAGGATATTAAGCGAGTGGCTACAGATAAAATCTGGATTGCCACGGATGGACATGGTCTTTTTGAATTGGACATCTTATTTCAGCAGATTGCGCATTATACAGGTAAAACGGGACTATCAAGTGATTATGTGCGAGCGATAGCGATAGATAAAGCCAAAAATATCTGGGTAGGGACAATGGAAGGGGCCAATTTGCTACAGCCCGACGGTAGTCAGATACAGCAGATAAAATCGAGTGCCAACAATCCCTTCAGTATCAATGATAATTCCATCAAGACGATTTATATTGATCGGCAGGGTATTGTTTGGATGGGGACAAATTTTGGCGGAATAAACTATCATCATCCGTCGGTATATCCCTTTAAGGTAGATCTTGCAGACGGCAATTTCAAACATCTGAGCGGAAATCTGGTCAGCGCCATTGCCGTTGACGATGATGAAAATACTTGGGTGGGAACAGAACGGGACGGGCTGAACGTTCGCAAAAAGGGTAGCGATGTCTATCGGAAAATAGAGCTTCGGTCCAATACGGTCAAATGCCTGCTCACAGATGATAAATATATTTACGTGGGTACGTTCGGCGCAGGGCTAGCTCGCATCAGCCGTCAAAATACCACAGATATTCGCTATTACAATATTACCGGTGAAAATGGCATTACGCTGCTCCAGAATTACATCAGCAGCATTAACCGGGATCGCCTCGGGAATATTTGGATCGGGACCGGTAACAAAGGCTTACAAATGATCAATAGTCAATTTACGACTGCTATTCAACCTACCAGCACTTTTACAAAAAATACCGCCAACAATTATATCAAGCATATTTTAGCCAGCCGAAACGGTAGTCTATTTATTGGAACGGCCCAGGGGCTTGGTCAACTCTGCAATAGTGCTGAACAACAAGGAATCTATCGTTCTGAGGAACTTATGAAAGATCATTATATCAATACGCTTTTTGAAGATAGGACTTCACAGATATGGATTGGGACGCAAGAAAAAGGGCTTTATAACTATAATCCGAAAACAGGAGTGGTAAACAGGGTGGAGTTATTTCCAACGCGTAGCTATTACCATGTGTTGGGGATTGCCGAAAACAAGGCCAACGAAATTATTATCTCCACAAATAATGGACTCGTGTTTTACAATAAGCTGACTGGAGCAAAACGCTATATGGATATTCAGGATGGTTTCCCAACAAATGAATTCTTACCAAATGCCATTTTTTGTCGGGATGGGCAGCTGCTCGTCGGTTCGCACAAAGGCTTAATCAGTCTCGATGTGTCTCATCACCAGTCAAATGCGGGGGTACCCAAATTGTTGATCTCGGGCTTCTCTATCAATGGTCTGAGCAGGACGAGAGTCGACAAAGTGTTGGGCTATCTAAATCCGGACCGGGCGGAGGAAATTGCACTGAAACATGACCAAAATACGTTTACGATCGACTTTAGTTCAGACAACCTTATCAATCCACAGAAAAACAGCTATGCCTATAAAATTGAAGAACTCGAAAAAGAATGGAATCTGACCGATCAGCCTTCCATAACTTATACCAATCTGAGCCCCGGACGATATACGCTTCGGTTAAAGACGGCAAATAATGACGGACTATGGAGTAACGTGAGCAAATCTGTGGTATTCAACATTGCTCCGCCTTTTTATAAATCTATCTGGGCCTATACTGGGTATACAGTGCTACTGATGGGCATTGTCTATTTTTTCTACCGCTATAACCTGGACAAAAAGCAGCTTAAAACAAAGTTATATTATGAAGAAAAACTGCATCAGGATCAAGCAGCACTGATGCAGTCAAAGCTTGATTTCTTCACCAAGATCAGCCATGAAATCCGCACGCCGCTGACCTTAATCCATGCCCCGATAGAGAAAATATTGCTGGATAAAAGGCTCGATAGTCAAGTGGATGTGCAGTTACAACAGGTGAGACGTAATATTAAGCGGCTGCTACATTTGACGCAAGAACTATTGTCTTTCAATAAAATGGATGCCCAAAAATTGACTTTGAATAAAGTTGTTATAGACGCAACAAGTTATTTTGAGAATATACATCAATCCTTTGTTGTTATAGCCGAAGAATCGGGTATAGGCTATGTCTTGGATAACCAATTTGAAGGTTCTTTTATGGCTGATCCCCAACAGCTGGAAAAAGTATTGCTCAACCTGCTTTCCAATGCCTTTAAATTTAGGAGCGAGCATGCTCCCAAGGTTCAACTTGTCATCCGTCAGCGGAACGAAAATCTGTTTATCCATGTGATGGATAATGGTCAAGGTATCAAAAGGGAAGACCGGGAGCGCATATTCGATACCTTTTACCAAGCTGATACGGGAAAAGGGAAGGAAGGCTGGGGAATCGGATTGTCTTTCGCCAAAGAGCTCGTAGAACTTCATCAAGGAAATCTCTATCTTGACAATCCACTGCAGCTGGGCCAACAGGAGGGCACCGTATTCACCATATTGTTGCCGGCATGTATCCGGCAACAGCAAGGGATACCGACGGAAATTATTTCGGAGACAAGTACGGCTGAAAGTACCGCGGCCTGCATTCCGGACTCGACCCGGGATTATCAGCTGCTGATCGTGGAAGATAATGACGAACTCCGTTCTTTTCTGCTCAACCATCTGCAGACATGCTACAACGTAAGTGCTGCTGCCAATGGAAAGGAGGCGCTTGCGGCAATTGCCGATAGCATGCCCGATATGATTATAACAGATATCGCGATGCCCCAGATGGATGGCTACACGCTGGTGAAATCCATCAAAGCCGATCCGGATATAGCCCACATCCCCGTAATTATGCTGACAGCCAAAGGAGAGGAGCAGGATAGTATCATTGGTTATCAAAGTGGCATCATCAATTATGTAACTAAACCATTCAACTTACAGGTTTTAGATCTTCAGATTTTCAACACCATATCAGCATTAGAATTGGTTAAAGAACGTAACCGACGCTATTTGCTGTTATCTAAACGTGATGAAAACATAAGCAATGCTGCTGCGGCTTATTTGGATAAGTTAAGAACGATGGTCGAAGCACATATCGCCGAAGCTGAGTTTTCAGTTGCGACTTTAGCGGAAAATATGGGACAGAGCCAAAGTGCGCTGTTGAAGAAGGTCAAAAGCCTGACAGGCCTCAGTGTTGCCGAATTGATTAAAGATATCCGTCTGAGTGTCGCTGCCAATCTCCTGATACAGTCTGATCAGGTCGCATCTGTTGCCTATTCCGTAGGATTCAACGATCGAAAGTATTTCAGTAAAGAATTTAAAAAGAAATTTGGTGTAAATCCCACTCAATATAGGGAAAATAGCTTACGCTAAGAGATTTTACCCCTATATTTCCGATTTTTTACCCCCTTATTTTCCATAAAGATCCAAATATTTGTCAAGCTTCTTTCTACGACAGAAAAAAGCTATGGGCAAATACTACCTCATGTCGGATTGCCCGAAAACCAATCATAAAGTGTAATCAATTTATTAAATGTAAAATATGATACCGCATCTAAAAACAATCGTATTGGGAGCGACCTGCCTGTTCCAAGTTCCGCAGCTCTATGCACAAAAGCAGCAGATCAGCGGAATAGTAACCGATATAGTTACCGGAAAGCCATTGCCCGGTGTAAGTATTTTGCAAAAGGGCTCCGGTACAAAAGGAACCACGGACCTTAATGGCCGCTTCTCTTTTCAGGTCTCGGACACTTCAGCTGTACTTATCTTTAGATTTATCGGTTATGATGAACAAGAAGTTGCTGTAAAAGAAGCTAAAGTGCTGAAGATAAAACTCGTACAGACCAATAAATCCTTAGATGAAGTTGTGGTAATTGGGTACGGTGAAGTGCAACGAAAAGACCTTACAGGTTCTGTGGGATCAGTCAATATGCAGGATATCAAGAAGGCTCCCGTTGGTTCTGCATTGGAAGCATTGGCCGGTCGTGTAGCCGGCGTACAGGTCACCTCAGAAAGTGGTAAACCGGGCAGTGAAATGAACATTGTGATCCGCGGGGCCAATTCCCTGACACAAGATAATTCACCCCTGTATGTCATCGATGGTTTTCCAATAGAAAATGCGAACAGCAATGTCCTTAATCCGGATGAAATCGCTTCGATCGAAGTGCTGAAAGATGCATCTGCCACTGCGATATACGGTGCACGTGGTGCCAATGGTGTTATTTTGATCACGACAAAAAAGGGCGAAGCAGGAGCTCCACAGATCAGTTATAATGGCTATATAGGATCGCAGCAGATCATCAATAGCATGGATCTGATGAATGGCTATGAATTTGTCCGTTTGCAGGCGGAACGCGATCCTGTAGGCGCGCAGCTCACTTATTTTAACGATGGCAAGACATTAGAAGACTATAGGTCTGTACCGAGCAACGACTGGCAGGAGCATATTTTTAGGGATGGGGTGATGCACAACCACAGCCTTTCGGTGATGGGCGGCAACAGCAACACAAAATATTCCGTTTCAGGTAATATCTTTGGTCAGCAAGGTATTATCATTAATTCGGGATTTGACCGTAAACAAGGCAAGATCACGCTCGATCAGAGTTTTCAGAAACTAAAAGTCGGTATCAATGCCATGTATACCGGCACACTTACTGATGGTAGCAATCCCGCGGCTCCTGAATCGGCATTCTCCGCCATGAACTACCTGATGTACAGCGTATGGGGCTACCGGCCCATTGCTTTTGCCGATGAAGACCTTTTGAATGATCCAACAGACGATCTCGCTAATCCCACCAACGACTATCGGTTCAATCCCATACTTTCTGCTCAGAATGAGCTCCGCAAAAACTACAATAACCGGCTTATCGTGAACGGTTATGCCGAATATGCGTTCTCGCCGACACTAAAACTGCGGATTAATGGCGGTATTAACAATTCGGATACACGGCTGGACACATACAACAATTCACGCACCCGATATGGTTTTGCCGGAAGCACAAATGGCGTAAACGGTTCGATTCTATACACGCAGAGCAACACTTGGCTCAACGAAAACCTGTTGACCTACAACAAAAAATTTAAAGACCATACCCTGAATGCGGTTGTTGGGATCACTTTTCAGGGCAACAAGTACCATAGGTATGGCTTTTCAGCCATTCATCTGCCCAACGAGATCAAGGGGCTGGCAGGTCTGAGTGAAGGGGTGCCCCAGCCTGTCACTTCCTTGCAATCGGAATGGTCCATGCTCTCGTATCTGGGCCGTGTAAACTATAATTACAAAAGCCGCTACCTCCTGACTGCATCGTTTCGGGCAGATGGCTCATCCAAGTTTGTTGGCAATAACAGATATGGGTACTTTCCCTCTGCTGCATTCGCCTGGCGGCTGATCAATGAACCCTTTATGAAAAATCAGCAACTTTTCTCGGATGCCAAACTGAGACTGGGTTATGGAATTACAGGAAATAACAGGGTGAGTGAATATGCTTCTTTTTCGCCTGTGTACTTTGAAAATACCAGTGTCAGCACCAACGGTTACTATTCCTGGGGAAATGAGCTTTTACAAGGGATGTACCTTGGTATCGGAACACCGGATCTGCGCTGGGAAAGTACGGCACAGCGCAATGCCGGCATCGATCTGGGGCTTTTTAAAAACAGGTTGATGCTGACGGCGGATTATTACCACAAACGCACCTATGATCTCCTGCTCTATGCAGCATTACCCTCCACCACGGGCTATAGCAATGCCTTTAAAAATATAGGTGAAACTAGCAATAAGGGGATTGAATTAACCTTATCGGGAGATGTCATCCAAAAAGCCAATTTTAGCTGGAATAGTTCCTTCAACATTTCCTTTAACCGAAATAAAGTGGTTGAACTTACCGAAAATCAGGAAAGCCTGACCACGGCACTGGCCTGGGATCAGGATTACAGAACTACTCCATTATATATTGCCAAAATCAATCAGCCACTCGGGCAGATGTATGGATACCTCTGGGATGGTGTCTATCAATATGAAGACTTTGACCAACAGCCCAATGGCAGTTACCTCTTAAAACAGACGGTGGCGACCAATGGTAATACACGTAGCTCGATTCGCCCCGGCGACGTGAAGTATAAGGATCTCAATGGGGATCTGGTAGTGGATAATCTTGACAGAACAGTGATCGGACGTGGATATCCCATTCACCAGGGGGGATTTGCGAATACCTTTAAATACAAGAATTTTGATCTCCACTTATTTTTTCAATGGTCTTATGGAAACGATATTGTCAATGCCAATAGGCTGTTGTTTGAAAATGGCAGTAAAGCACATCTCAATCAATTTGCGAGCTATGCGGACCGCTGGACACCGGAAAATACCTCTTCTACCATGCCCCGTGTGGGTGGCCAGGGGCCTAATGTCTATTCGACCCGCATTATCGAAGACGGCTCATACCTGCGTCTGAAAACAGGATCTATAGGTTATACTTTTGATAAGGGTCTGTTAGACAAGTGGAAAATCAAAAGCCTACGTATCTATGCCTCCGTACAGAATATATGGACACTTACCAATTACTCAGGATATGATCCCGAGGTTGCTGTGTACTACTCGGCGTTGACGCCCGGCTTTGACTATTCGTCCTACCCAAGACCCAAAACCTTTGTATTTGGTATCAACCTTAATCTGTAATCTTATGAAACTAGCATTAACAAAAAAATATAAACATTTAAGCTTCTTGTGTTTAGTGGCATCGACTTCAATTTTTTCAGGATGTTCTAAATTTTTGGACAAGCAGCCCTTTGATGTGGTCAAGGAAAATTATTATCAGAATGAAAAGGAGGTGATGACCGGACTTGTTGGCGTATACGATATTCTCGGCAGGGAAGACTTTTACGGATCCACCTATTCGAGCTATCTGACCCTGGGTGATGAGGGGGCCTATTTTCGCTCGTCTTATCTCGCTGGACCAGAAATCTATAGTTACGATGCTTCTAATCCAAAAATCAATGATATCTGGCGATTTCTGTATGAGGGCATTGAGCGGGCCAATTTTTTTCTGAGCAAAATTGAGTCCGTACAGATGGCTGCCTCTGATAAACAGGCTGTGATAGGTGAAGTCAGGTTTTTGCGGGCCTATTACTATTTTATTTTGGTCAGCAACTGGGGGGATGTTCCTTTGAAAACAGCGCCTACAAGTTCGGTCAGTAATGTCAATATCGCACGTACGCCACAGACGGAAGTTTATAACTTTATTGTGCAGGAGATGGAAGCAGCGGATTCCATGGTCAAGGACATTCAGGCGTATGGTCATGCTGGCCGCATTTCAAAATCTGCCGTCCGGGGCATCTTGGCCCGGGTATACCTAAAAATGGCCGGAGCTCCGCTCAATGACGCATCCAAGTATCAAAAAGCATTGGAATGGTCAAGCAAACTGGTCTTTCCACAAGGGGAAGATTATAAACATAGCCTTGTCGCAGATTACAAAAAGATCTTTACAGATATGGCGGCAGACCGGTATAATATCAGCGAATCCATCTGGGAGGTAGAATTCTATGGCAATCGCAGCGGTGATTTTGAAGCTGGGCGCATTGGCAATCAAAGTGGCGTACAGACCAGCGATGAGGGCAAGGGCTTTAGTTATGGTCTGTTGGCTGCCACGCGCAAGCTCTTTGAATCTTACGAACCCACAGATAAACGCCGGGACTGGAATATCGCCAGTTATCGGTACAACCATGCCAACAACTTGATCACAGACTCCGTATTCTATACGGCAGCGGAAATTGAGCGTCGGCATGTCGCCAAATTTAGAAGAGATTACGAGACCTTAAAGCCTAAAAACAGGAATTATACGCCAATTAATTTTCCGCTATTACGTTATGCTGATGTCCTGTTGATGTTTGCTGAAGCCGAAAATGAAGTGAATGGCCCCACGGCCCGTGCCAAAAATGCACTTCAGGAAGTACGTGGCCGTGCACATGCTTCAAACCGGAATGATGAGCTAACCAATGAAAGCGAAATGCGAATAGCTATACGGGAGGAACGCTTTCGGGAATTATGCTACGAAGGGTTGCGGAAATTTGATCTCGTACGTTATGGTACTTTCATTGCCGAAATGAAACTCGTTGCCCAACAGTATAACCAGTTGGCACCGGCCGATTATCGGTACATGGCATTGGCTTTCAATAATGTCAGTGATCGGGATACGTATTTCCCTATTCCGATCAACGAGCTATCGCTGAATAACCTGATGACGCAAAATCCCGCATGGTAACACCAGATAATAATGTGAAAATTATGAAAAGATATATTTATATAGCATCGCTTCTCGTACTGCCGATCCTACAATCATGCGAGAAAAAAGAGGCCATCCCTTTGAACTTAGAAGTCCATACGGATAAAAATAGCTATAAAGTTGGTGAGCAAGTGTTGTTCCATATCAGTGGCAATCCCGACCAGCTGACGTTCTTCTCGGGTGAAGAAGGCCATAAGTACGTTTACCGTGAGCGTACAAAAGCTATTCCACAGGCTGTGACACTGGAGTTTTCGAGCAACCGCCGTTATGGTACGGATGCGCAACAGCCGAATTCTCTCCGCCTACTGGTATCGCAGCAATTTGCAGGAGTTTATCAGCCTGATGCGATCAAGGAGAGCGACTGGATAGATATTACCGCCGCATTTACGTTATCTGGCATCCAGGCCAATGACGCTACCTACATATCCTCGGGACAAGTTGATCTGTCGAAATTAAGTGCGTCGGGTTTTAATCTGAATGCGAATACCATGGTTTATTTTGCTTTTAAATACACCGGGACTACCGGATCGACACAGCCCCGCTGGTGGATCAATCAGTTCAGCCTAAATACCGAAACAACAGAAGGCATCACCTTGCCGATAGCGGATCTGCAAGGTGCAGCCTGGACCTCAATCGGTCTGGAAAATTCTTCTGTCTCCTGGTTATTAAGCAGTGCGGGGCTACGCTTTCAAGGCGGCGGAGCAACAATAGGCTCCAATCAGGTGTGGGCTATCTCAAAACCGCTGGACCTAACCAGTGTGACACCGGATAAAGGGGTAGCGCTCAAAAATATGAGCACCCGGATGGATACCTATGCTTACACTTTCACAGCTCCCGGGACTTATGAAATTACTTTCGTTGGCAGTAATAGCAATGTGTACGGAGAATACCCTGTAGTCAAAACAGTCGAACTGGAAGTGACGGAATGAAACCGACGCATGCGGAAAAAATAATCCGACATTGCCCCAAAAATATAATATACAAGAATCAACAGCGCAGTAAATAAAATCTTATGAAGCAGACACATTATCCTTTTGGACTTAAAATGATATTCTTATTTCTTTTGACAACCCTCTTTTCCTGTGCGCAGCAGCGCACCAAGCAGAACAGTTCCGATTTTGTGGCTGCCGACTTTACGCGAGCCAGAGCGCAATATGACCTGCTCCTTGATAACAGCAACTTTCCTCGGACGTTGGATACAACAGGTCATGTGGTGGGAACCGATGAATGGGATTGGACAGGCGGCTTTTTCCCGGGCGGGCTTTGGTATATATACGAGTATACAAAAGACCCCCAGGTCAAAGCTCAGGCCACAGCATGGACCGAAAAACTGGAAAAGGCGAAGGATCTGACTCAACATCATGACATTGGTTTTGTGATGTACTGTTCGTATGGCAACGCTTTACGGCTGGAGGACGATTCTACAAAGATCAAAAAATACCAGCAGCTCCTCATACATTCAGCAGAGTCTGCCCTGAAACGCTTCGATCCGAAAGTTGGACTGATCAAATCCTGGAATGAAAAAGCTTCCTGGGACGGAAAAACGGTATGGAAATATCCGGTAATCATCGATAATATGATGAATCTGGAGCTGTTGTTTTTTGCATCAACATTAACTGGAGACCCAAAATACAAAAATGCCGCCATCAGTCATGCCGACCATACCCTGAAGAATCATTTCAGACCCGATTACAGCACTTACCATGTGGTGGACTATGATCCCAATACGGGAGCAGTCCTGCATCAGCAGACCAATCAGGGCTATGCCGACAATTCAACCTGGTCTAGAGGGCAGGGCTGGGCAATCTATGGCTATACACTGCTCTACCGCGAAACCAAGGACAGTAAATATCTGGATGCAGCTAGGAAAGCGGCAGATTTTTATATGAATCATCCCAATCTGCCAAAGGATAATGTTCCCTATTGGGATTTTAATGCTGGCCAGGAAGGATACCGACCGGATGTGGATTATGCAAACCGAAAGTTGAACGATATACCACGGGATGCGTCGGCAGCGGCATTGGTCAGCGCAGCCTTGCTGGAATTGTCTACCTATACGACCGGAACAGATGCCAAACGCTATTATGACTTTGCCGAAAGCACGTTGAAATCGCTCTCCTCCAGCGAATACCTGGCTGAAAAGGGGACCAATGGCGGCTTCATCCTTAAGCACTCGACAGGAAGCATGCCACATAAAAGTGAGATTGATGTTCCGCTTATCTATGCAGATTACTACTTTTTAGAAGCGTTGCTACGTTACAGAAAACTAAATGGGGCCTAGTATGAAGATTAAAACGATACTATTGTCGTGCTTTTTGTTGGGCTGTTCGCTATGGTCGTTCGCCCAGCAACAGCCTATGGGCAGCGCCGATAAGATGGCCTGGTGGTCAGCATCCAGATTTGGACTGTTTATTCACTGGGGCCTATATTCTCAGACTGCCGGTGACTGGAATGGCAGGCCAACACGGGGCGGCGAACATTTTATGTTATATGAAAGGATCCCACTGCAACAGTATGCGCAGATCGCCAAGGATTTTAACCCTACTGCTTTTGATGCCGATACCTGGGCAAAGGCCGCCAAGGGGGCCGGCGTGAAATACATTGTCGTTACAGCAAAACATCACGATGGGTTTGCCATGTTTAATTCCCCCAGTAGCGATTATAATATTGTCCAACAGACTCCCTGGCAGCGGGACCCAATGCGGGACCTGGCTGATGCCTGCAAACGTTATGATTTAAAACTTTGCTTTTACTATTCTTTGGGGCGGGACTGGGCAGATCCGGATGTTCCTACCAATTGGCCTAGTAAGGCCGGGCGAAGCAACTTCTGGGATTATCCGAATGAAGACGCCAAAGATTTATCAAAATATATCGAGCGAAAAGTAAAACCACAATTACACGAATTATTGACACAGTATGGTCCCATTGGTATAATATGGTTTGATACGCCCGAACTCTTTACTAAAGAACAAAGCACAGAAATCCAACAGTTCATTCATGATTTACAGCCCAATTGCATCATCAATAGTCGTATCGGCAATCAGCTGGGCGACTACGAAGTCGTTGAGCAATCCCTAATGAATAAAGCAAAGGGCAAATGGGAGGCCTGCATCACAATGAGTCGCAATTGGGGTTTTAATAAGCATGATACAGTCTGGAAAAGTCCCGAAATATTGGTTAGAAATCTTGTGGAAGTTGTTAGTAAAGGTGGAAATCTGCTGCTGAATATCGGCCCGAAAGGGGATGGTACCTTTCCTGTGGAAAGTATGGCCCGATTACGGAGTATCGGAGATTGGATGAACCTTAATGCAGAGGCAATATACGGGGCAGGCGAATGGAAAATACAAAGCGAAGGAAAGCAATTACATGAGGAGGAAACCGAGATTGTGGGGCAACAAACGATCAAAGATGCCGAAAATGATGCAACCTCAAAAGAAATTGTGTCCGACATCCGTTTTACGACAAAGGATGGCTTTGTTTATGTGTTTGTACGAAGTCCAAAAACCGACTTTGCAGCGGTAAAAAGTCTGGCAGCAGGTCAGGCGCGAATAGCGAAAATTACGCTATTGGGAAGCAAGCAGAAAATCAAATGGAAACAGGACGCTACAGCATTACATCTTCCTGTTCCTTCGGCTACAGGCGGAGAGATACCTGTTTATGTTTTCAAGGTAACACTTGTTGGCCAGTCATAAGGCTATACAGCGTTATCAATCAACGGAGAGAAAGGATATTCACAACCAAATTATAACAGATGAAAAAAATCATTTTCAGTTTTGCGGTACTCGGTCTGCTGCTAAATTCTTGTTCCAGCCCATTGGACGGACTCGATTCCACAACAGTGACCAATGTCTCCTTATACGGTAGTTCTGTAGCAAACAGCAGTTTGTCCGGCTCTGGCCTGGTTTCTGCTGGGATGACACTGGCAGAAATCAATGCTGTAATCGAACAGGCAAGTGCCGGCGATACCGTGTGGGTGGAAGCCGGTACTTATCTTATTGATGGTGCCCTGTTGATGAAGCCCGGTATTACGCTTATGAAAAGCGGAAATACAAACCCCATATTTGATGCGCGGGCATCGGACAGTCAGCTGCTTCGGCAGACCTACAGTGCGGCCAATGTTGCTGGCTGTACATTCTCGGGTATTACATTTTGGAATCTGACTTTTTACATCAATAATGCGTCTGACGTTACTTTTAAATGGTGTATTTTTGACTATGGTATTAAGAAAGCAGGTAGCAACAAATCGAATGATCTGCATGATGCTTACATTCGCCTGATCGGCACGGATAAAGCGACCGTTTCAAACTGTGTATTCTCCAGGAGGCAGGGAAACAGCGGAAGAGGGGTGTGGAACGGGTCGGGCAGTACAAATTCAAAGGTCATTGACAATACTTTTGGCAATGCCGGCACAACGGGTTACTTTATCACGGCGATCAATGATAATTCTCAAAGCAATAGCCTGATCAGTGGAAATACCATTTTACGCAATGTATCTTTCAATAATGAAGATGCCAATACCGATCATGGTATTTATGCGCATAGTTTTAACGGTCTGACGATACAGAACAATGTGATCAAAGGCTGGCCGGCGAATGGAAGCGGTGGTGCTATTAAAGCTCGGAACGGGCAGAACTTGGCTATCCTCAACAATGAATTCCATACTTCGGGGATTTTACTGTATATCTATATTGAACCTTCCTCGTACCAGTATCTTAAAAATGTACAGGTCACGAACAACAAGATTTACCTAGATTCATTGATCGGAGGCATGTATGGTGGAATCGGCTATTGGCGGCAGAGCGGCGTTACCGGGCAGGAAGAGTCAATTCTGATATCCGGCAACGAGATGCCAAATGGAGCAATTAGTATTTCGGGATCCAATGGCTTTAGTAGCGCGCAGTTTAATCTATCGGGTGGTGGGGTGTTCAACAATGATCTACACCTGCCTTTTCTTTCGCTTGCGGCAGGTGTAAGTCAATCGGGTAATTACTAACGCCAATAGCGACATCTTTGTACCATCGTAATTTACGGGAATCGCCTCCTTAGGATATTCTTTGACCTCGTAGTCTTGTTCCATTTTTTTAGTATAAATCCAGTACGTTTTAGCAGGGATCGCCTGGCTTATGGTTAATATTACCAAAACTGAAATAATATTTTAGTGTGAAAATGAGAGAGTTTACTTATCTTCTACTTATTACTATTTTTTCCAAATATACGTGGATAGTAAGCTAATGATAGCATGAAAAATCTTCCCATAGCATTTGTGCGCTGCTGTGATAAAGTATTTGCGATGTTCTTAACAGTAAAAAGTCTATTTTGGTTGAGAATATCATTACCAGAAAGGGAAGCCTCAAGATTGTTCTTTTTTAGCATTCTATAACTTACTTTAATATTGAAAATTGAATAATGTTGATTATCACCATAAAACTTATTATCGTAATAAGCGAAGTTGGAAATAAAGGAGAGCCGCCTGCTTACATTTATAAGAGTATTACCCTCGATCTTATGCCATTCACTTTTTATCTTTTCTGAATCATTATTCTGTCTGCTGGAGAGGTTCTTGTAACTATAATTCAGCCCTAGATAAAAGATATCCAAATGACTAAATAGAGTATTAAATTCTATTCCCATCGAAGAATTTAAACTTTTTTCAAAGCTCTGCTGCCCTGCGATATATAATATATAAAAAGGAACCTCTGAGGCACTCCAGTACCCTTCCATTTTGAACTGGAGTTGATCCTTCTTAAATTTTATTGCCCTTGCCAAATTACCCCTAAATATAATTGATCTATTGCGATCTACATTTGTCGGTCTGATAATAGTGCGTCCGCTTGAATCAAACAGCATGCTATATGAAATGTAGTTTTTGGTCATACTCATGCCAGTAGATAATCCATAATAGAACGGGTTTTTATTGAGTCTCTTCTGTTTAAAATCCAGTAGAATCTCATTTTTTCGTGAAGGTTTAAGTTCTGGATTACCCAAATAAAGTGAATATATCTGGATAGTATCGACGACGGGGAATAATTGATCTGTAGTAGGGAAATCGAAGCTTCGGTTATACTTCAAATCAAGTACATTTTCAAATTCGCCAAACTGTAGATTTCTATAATTAAAGGATATCTCCGGACTGAACAGTGTAAAGTAACGGTCAAAGTTTTGAAAATTACGATCTGATCTATTTCTCACATCATAAATATTGTACTTGGCTGCAGCTACGATCTTTGCCGTTTTCTGGTATCTGTCGCTCAACATTTTTAAGTATGTCTTTTCAAAACTTAAGCCGGCTATCAAGTTGATTATCCGTTCGTTACGATCATAAGATAGATCGTTGCTTTTTGATTCATGCCCAATTGAATCAATATCAAAAACTGTATTTCCTACTTTTCGATTAATGATGTTCAAATCACTGGTTAGAAACAAGTACTTATCAAAACCAGGAGTAGCCAATAGATTCCAAAAATTCCCCCATTTGCCAGCCAACCTTTGATTGGTTTCTTTTATAAAATATGGTATACGACGATTGGCAAAAAAATTTGATAATGTGTCAATTGAAGAAAAGAATATGTTGCTAATGAAGATCGCCAATGCCTACGGCGGGCTCGATATGGCCGATGCCGATGTACTCCGGCGGATGATGTCGGGCAAATATCGTAGCAAGGACCACCTGATCGAAATTGAGGATAAGTTCTTTTCCAACTGTAAGGCCAAAGGCTATGACGAGAAGACTAGCCGCGAGATATGGCGGCAGATGGAGAGTTTTGCTGGCTATTCGTTTAACAAGGCACATTCAGCATCTTTTGCCGTAGAGAGTTATCAGAGTCTTTTCCTCAAGACCTACTATCCTTTGGAGTTTATGGTTGCGGTGCTCAACAATTATGGCGGGTTTTACAATCGTAAGGTCTATGTCAATGAAGCACGAATTTCAGGGGGCAATATCTGCCTGCCCTGTGTCAATCAGTCGGTCTTTAATACCTCCATTCAGGATAAGGATATTTACCTGGGTTTTGACTGCCTGCTCAATTTGGAAGGTAAACTGGCTCATCGTATTATTGAGGAGCGTGAAGCCAATGGCTAGTACACGAGTCTAGGAAACTTTGTCAAACGGACACAGACGGGTATTGAGCAGGTCGTTATTTTGATTCGTGTGGGTGCCTTGCGTTTTACAGGGACGGGGGAAAAAGCAATTGCTGTGGGCAGCTCACCTGATGATGAGCAAGCATAAGCCTGTGGCAGCAGGTATGGCGCTCTTTGAGACCGAAAGTCGCAAGCCTATTCTTCCCCCTTTGGAAGAAGATATCTTGGAGGATTATTACGACGAGATGGAGCTGATTGGCTTTTGCGTAACGGGTACGCTATTCGAACTTACCAAAAGCGATTATCGGGGCGATATGCCTGCCAGGGAACTTCATCTGCACGAAGGGAAAATAATCCGCGTTGTGGGGGATTTTGTCTGTGAGAAATTTGTGAAGACCAAGCGTGGCGACCTGATGAAATTCGGAACCTTCCTTGATGCCGAGGGACGCTTTTTTGATACCGTCCATTTCCCGCAGAGCCTAGCCAAATATCCACTCCGTGGAGCAGGAGTCTATTTGGTTTAAGGCAAAGTTGTTCTGGAATACGGTTGCCCTTCCGTTGAGGTGATCCGCTGTGGCAAGATGCCGCTAAAACCCGATCCGAGGAGTGAATAGGACGAAAATGATCTTCATCGGGGAACTTGTTTTAATTCATATACATACTAATGTTTTAATACTAAAAATATTAGTATTAAAATGTTTTTTTACTTATATTTGTATTGTTAACCAATTTAAAAACAATGTATTATGAGTGAGTTGAAACAGTCGAAATATATCGATATTACAACAGATTATGGATTTAAAAAAGTTTTCGGATCAGATACCAATAAAGATCTTCTGATCGCTTTCTTAAACGAACTGTTTAGAGGACGCAAGATTATTGCCGACCTGTATTATAACAAAAATGAGCATGTCGGGGATACAGAGGATATCGGTACCGTTATTTTTGATCTGACCTGTACGGCAGATAATGGCGAACGTTTTATTATTGAAGTGCAGCGCACGGCGCAGGATAATTTGAAAAAGCGCATGCTTTATTACAGCAGTAAATTGATAGCGGATCAGGCACCCAAAGGCAACCGAAGGGCTTGGAATTATGCAATTAGTGAAGTTTATATCATTGTACTGATGGATGGATTTGCAATGCCTGATGCGGGGGATGAGAAGTGTTTTCTGCACGATATTTGTTTATGTTAT
>NZ_DDGR01000002.1:49318-141587 GCF_002337775.1 Sphingobacterium sp. UBA1897 | reverse complement strand
CTAAAAAAATAGCCTGTTGTTTATAACAGGCTATTTTTTTTATTATTTCTATGTTATTATATATATTATTTCTGTGTTCTTATATAGATATCTCCCATGGATGTTTTTAAAATAACATCCTGTCCACCACCATTCATTTTGCCTTTCACGGCGTTACCCATCGGAGTTGATTTGGCTTCCTCGGCAGGTTTTTCGAATTGAAATTCGTCCGCAGCATAGATATTCCCCATAGCAGATTTTACATCCACATTAGCGCCGAAATTCTTTGGGAAGGCAACATCTACAGCGCCCATGGCAGCGACTAAAGAAATCGGTCCTTTGACAGGTTGAACAAATTTGGCTGTAACATCTCCCTGTGAAACCTTTACATTGATCGGCCCGGTAACATTCAATAAATTCACGTCGCCTATCGTACTAGCAACTTCAACCTCAGCCCGGATATCTTTTAATTCGATAACTCCAGCATTAAACATAGCCCCACGCCCTCCTTTGATCGTCACAGGTAAATCCATTGGTATCTTGATACGAATAGAATCTTCTAAGGGCATCCCAACCATACTTATTTCAGTCACTCCACCTTCTGTTTTGATGTTCATACCAAGTCCTGAATTATCCGATAATCCCGAGCCATTGATCACACGTAGGCCTTTTGCACGGTCATTTTCTTCACTTTCCTCTACCTTGGCTGTAATCAGCACATCGTTTCCCTTATAACCTTCAATATAAACATTATCCAATTTTAGTAAAAGTTTATTCCCCAAGTTGGGCACTTTAATTTCTTTCCAGTTTTTCGGTCCCTTTTTACGGCCGAATCCGGCAGAACTGTATGTAAAATTATTAGTATTACTAACAACAACTCCTGAAACCGCTCTAGCCTTTTTAGGAGGATTAGGAGGTTTTGGCGCAGCCACACTTTCTACAGTTTCATTTACTTGGGCCTGCAATACACTTGCAAAGATCAGTGCGACCCCAATCATCATTATCCTTATCTTTTTCATTTCGTTTTAATTTATCTTCATTATTTGTCAAATAATGCATTTTAAGCTTTTTCATAGATTAACCTACACAATCTGACTTCTACCTTAATATATCCTATTATTGATTTAATAATACCGCATATGCTTGCTCCTTCACAAATTTCAGGGTAAATGGATCTTCCACAATTTCATTTAACTTTTCTTTTGTTGTTGCTTTCATCGTCGGATCCTCCTGTTGAGCCATCATTTGCATCAGTTCCATTTGTAAAGTGGGGTCATTTTGCTCCACAAAGAAGTCCTGAACTTTCTGCTGACGTTCTTCTGGACTAAGTCCACTTAATATGGTTTCGATTGCAGCCATGCGGACATTACTACTTTGATCTGACACTGCTGTCTTTTCCAAAGCTCCCACACTATTCCGGTCTAACTTACCCCCATCTTTCATCGCCAAGACAGCACTTAAACGCGTGCTTGCGGAACTCGAATCCTGAAGCATCTGAACGTAATCCATTTTCTCTTCCATTTCACGATGAGCAGTTTCCGATACGCTTGCTTTTGCCAATTGTTTTCCTTTGCTTTCGATACCGGCGATTGCCTTAACGGGAGCTGAAGCCTCTTGGCTATCAGTATGAATTCCCATCACCTCAGCATCAACTGCTTTTGCATTGTCTTCTTTTTCCGGAACAGTAATAGGATGTACTGCAGCCACAGGCTTTTCTACTTCTATTGCTCGTTGTTGATTAAAAGCAATAAAAGTTGCTGTCCCAACTAACAGGGCTGCTGCCGCAATACTAGCCCACGTCCATAAAGGCTTAATCTTTCTTTCCTGAACAGGAGGAACTACTTGTGGTCTTATTTTATTCCATAAGTCAGCCGAAGGTTCTCTCTGATCAAATGCCTCCCGATTAGCGTTCACAAAATCTTTTAAATTATCCCGCATAATTATACCTTTCCTTCAATTCTTCGTAAATTTTCTTTTTAGCACGGTGATATTGACTACGTACAGCAACCGCTGTCATCCCCAATGTTTCCGCAACCTCATCATGGCTCATGTTTTCAAACAGGTAAAGATTAACAACCATCTTAGGTACGCCTGTCAATTGATCGATCACATGCTCTAAATCTGTCAAACGACATTCACGCCATTCTTTTTCCAGCAATTCGTCTTCGCCATCATCCTTGATTTCCAAATCATCCACCGGCGTAAAATATTGCTTATTCTTCCGTAACAGTGAGATTGCCTTATTCACCCCCATCCTTCTCAACCAGGCTTCCACACTGAGAACTAAATGCCATTTATCTGATCTTGAAAAAAAGTCAACAAAGGTTTCCTGTAAAATATCTTCACTTTCTTCCTGATTGGACAAAATCCGATAAATAGAATTAAAAATCTTTTTTGCATACCGATGATAGAGCTGTGCAAATCCAGACTCATTGCCCGTTTGGCACATCGCTAATAAATCTTTATCGCTAAGCTGATTTTGCACGTTCTAAAATTAATACTGTTAATTCTTATGTTTCTACTATGTAGTCGGGGCTCTGCTGAAAATGTTGCAATATAATTTTATTTTTTTTCTAAAATAATTCTAAAAATGCACAAAAGCCCATTAAAGGGCCTCCTTTCAACAAAAAACACTCAAGAATGAACTTGAGTGTCTGCATTAATAAAATAAACTTAATAAGGATTTTAAAACTCCAGGTATAAGATTATCGATTATTTAACTTTTAGATAGGTCTCCACAATGGTATGTTTAACTCCCAATTCAGGTAAGTTTTCCTCACCTGTCTGAACCAATGTATCTCCTTTTAAAGTAAGTTGAAAATCAAACTTATTACTTTCCCAATCGCGCATTGAACAATATTGTAATCTTTCTTGATAGTTGACACCATCAAAAGAATAGGTCCCCCCACCTGCGACAAACAGCGGTTCTTTACCTTTACCTTTTTCCTTATCGTGGTTAAAAAAGGAAAAATGGTCATCATTGAACATTTTAAACATTTCGGTTTTGCTCGTGTCCGTAAAAGCAGTTACCGTATCTTTCCCTTTGATTGTTTTGCTTTCAATAAGCTTATAGGTACCGGTCAAGGACTTGGCTTTTACGGCATCCACATCTTTCTTTTCGGTAGTATTTTTACATGAAAAAACAAGACAGGAAATCGCAATCGCAAATAGCAGTTGATTTTTTAGGTTTATCATATTTTATAAAAGGTTTAAAGAGGCCAAACTACGAAAGTTCAGCCTCAATCAAAAACAAACCATTGTAATTATTTATCCCACCAAACTCGACCAGACAACTTATCTCCGCCAGGTACTGCGGCTGAAGCTGCTCTGTAGTTTTCGCCATTGATAGCCGCTTCAGTAGAAGGATAAGGGAATCTTCTAGGAATAGTCCCCGAAGTAGCATTTCCTGGATAATTCACAGGAGTTAACGCCGGATACCCACTTCTGCGCCAGTTGCTCCAAGTTTCATAAAAATCCATCATCGTTATCGTATGTGCCCAGTATTGGGTATTGATCTGTTTTAAGGCATCAGCAGCATTATATGGATTCGCAGCCAAATAAGTCTCAGCATCTGCATCACTTATTGTCAAAGAACCATCATACTGATTCAGATAGGTAATGCTTGCCTTCACACCTTTTTTATAATGATCGCCTGCACTACCACCTACTCCCCAACGTTGGGCAGCCTCAGCCAAAAGCAACTCGGATTCACCGTAGGTCAAAATAAATGTCGCACCGGTCCGCTTGATCATATTAGGATTGGGCGAAGAATATTCTGCAAATGTCGTGTAACTTGGGTCGCTACTAATGTTATACTGTGCATTTGATCCCAAATCTTTTCCATTCGGCATCCCCTTTTGCTTGGTTGGATCTGTGATAAAACTCCCGTTCTGTGTTTTGTCCTTTTCCGATAAATATAGTTTTGTAACAGCAACCTTTTGCAACCTCGGATCATTATTGCTTTTTAGATAGTCAATAAATGTTTTAGACCATTTTACATAATAATTCTCTTGGCCACCATCGCCCAATAAAACCTGGCTATTTCTATTCTGAGTAACCCTAGATCCTGATTCATCGTGTAAAATAAATGCATTGTCGGCATTACTGTCCATTGTCTTACCCACAGCCTTCTGTACATATTCCTTCGCTTTAGATTCGTCTACTTTAACCAAACGCATCGCTGTTCGTAAGAGCAGAGAATTGCCAAATTTGCGCCATTTCGCAATATCACCTTTATAAATAACATCACCAGTGACTTTATCACCATCATCCTTTAATGCTGCAGTAGCCGTTTCAAGCTCCTTTAGCAAATCGTTATAGATGTCCTGCTGCTTATCATACTTCGGTTTATAAACTTTGGTATAAAAACCCAGTCCCGCCTCCGAATAGGGAACATCACCATACAAATCAGTTAAGCGAGCAAAAATTAAAGCTTTCCAAATACGTGCGACATTGTACAGATTTGCATATTTTGGTTTGTCTTTTGTAAACTCAACCACATCCACAATATTACGAACCTGCTCAATATAGGCCCCAACTGTACCCGTACCCCAATACGCCGCGGTATAGCTTTCATTCAGCATATATTTATCGCCGGCCCAATAACTCACTACAGTCGATAGACCCTGCATCATTGTCGACGAGTAAATTAGATTTCCACGCCATGTATCGTATGCAAAATCAAAACTTCCTGTATAAAATAATTGTGCAGAGCTCAATGTATAATTTGGATCCCAATTTTCTTTACCATAAGCAACTGGATCTGTATTTATCTTATCAAAATCTTTTGTACAGCTACTTTCCATAAATAACGTCGCTGCCATTAAACTAATAACTACCGGTTTAATATATCTTTTCATGATTGTTTGCAATTAGAATTTAACACTTAAATTAACACCGTAAGTACGTACAGCTGGTACACCTCCAAGCTCTAGGCCCGGGAAAGTTGCATTATAGCTCGACTCTGGATCTATGTTATTTGTTTTCTTCATGATCGTCCAGAGATTGCGCGCTACAGCACTTACTGTAATCGACTTAACTTTGTTATTAAATAGATTGGATGGGAAAGTATAGCCCATAACGACCTGTCTCAATTTTACAAAATCAGCGCTGTTTACAAATATCTTAGATACATTATTTGCCGTATTGGTATAATAAGTAGAAGCTGTTCTGCCCAAGCTTTCACGATCAGCCACAGTTTCCTGATGTAATCCAAAAATATAACCGTAGTAATCTGTTCCCGAGAAAAGCTTTCCTCCCCATTTTCCATCAACCAAGAAAGAAAAATTGAACCTTTTGTAGCTAAACTCATTATTCCAGCCAGCAAACCATTTATTCATTGCCGAACCGTAGGACTTTAACTCACCCCGGTCAGGAGAACCATCGGCCAATTTTACGATCTCACCATTACTATCGTATTTATAATCGAAAGCCATGATCTGAAAAGCAGGCATACCAACTTTATTCATTAAGTAACCTACACCCGAACGCGAAGTCGCTACCGTCTGCTCGTCCATTCCTTCAGCCAATGAAATCACTTTATTGTCGTTGTAAGAACCATTCAATGAGGATACCCATTTAAAATCTTCCGTTTTGACAACTGTGGCTGAAATCAATGCTTCAAATCCCTTATTTTGCATTTTACCGGCATTGAGTACGGCACCGGCATATCCGCTTGCGGAAGGCGTTGTGATAAAGGAAATCTCATCTTTCGACTTTTTGTTATACCATGTTAGATCCAAATTTACACGATTATTAAAAAGACGCAACTCCGTTCCGATTTCCAACTCTGTTGCTGTAGAAGCTTTTAAAGAAGAGTTCGGAATATTCACATTGTTAATAACCCCTAAAGGTTGTCCGTTAAGTACCTCACTTCTAAAATTATAGGTTAACAAGGTTTGATAAGGATCTGTTGCCTGTCCTACCTGAGCAAAACCTGCTCTCAACTTTCCAAAACTCAACCATGATGGTTTTAGATATTCTGAAAAGATAAATGAACCCGAGATTGCGGGATAAACAGAGTTTAATTTATTATCTACTCCAGGTGTGGCTAAGGTAGAAAACCAGTCAGAGCGTAAACTACCAGTCAAATAAGCTATATCTTTATAAGCAAATTCTAAGGTACCATAAGTAGACTGTGTCTCCGATTCACTTTCGAGATACGCTACCGACTTATTTTTTGCGTTCAAAATATTATACACACCAAATATCGCGAAGTCGGTACCTAAATTGGTCGTCTGTCTGATTTTAGTATTTCGGTAACTCGCACCAAGATTAGGTGTAAGGGTATAATCTCCGAAAGTGAATGACTTACCGACCAAAACATCGGCATTAATATCTGCAAATTTAGTTTCTTGCTCTGCAATTTTACCATTCTCATAATAGCCGGTGCCAGAAGGAACAACATTCTTATAATGATCGGTATAACCATCTCTTCCTGCCCTTCCCTGAACAAACAAACCATTACCCATGGTATACTTTGCTGTTACGGAAGCGATCGAACGATCCCGGTTCGTATTATTGATAAACTCATTTGCTGCAAACCAAGGGTTGGTTGCATACACATTCCCCGAATTATAAAGGATTTCTTTTCCATTGTCATCTTTCCATGGCTTCAAATCGTTTACATTGATGCTCGTTGGCAAAAACATGACGTTGTAATTGGCATTTCCAGCACCGTCAGAAACCATTGGACGATTTTTGACTTGCTCCAGAATCATATTATAGCGTGCATCAATCGTCAAACCTTTGAGTGGCTCAAAAAGTCCAACCAAATTGAACGACTGTCTTTTCAGTCCCGAATTTGGAACAACAGATCTGTTATTGACATCTGTCCCTGACAGACGAATAGAGCCACCATCAAATGATTTATTTAACGCTAATGTATTAGTCCATGTCGAACCAGTGCGGTAAAACCGATCTAAATTTCCCTTTTGTAATGAATAAGGTCTTGATGCGCCATCGAATTGTACGACGGGTGTTCCATCTAATTTAGCTCCCCAGCTTGAACCTCCCACTTGGGCTGCGCCTGCTTGGGTCGTTGGCTTCTCACCGTTTGCCCCCTGACCATAGACTGTTTGCCAATTCGTGTTGTCTATAATTTGCTCGGCAACAAGGTTACTATTAAAATCGATCGAATTGCCTTTTCCTGATTTTGTTGTAATAAGGATAACCCCTGCCTTGGCTCTTGAACCATATAATGCAGATGCTGCAGCACCTTTCAATACCGAAATACTTTCAATATCGTCTGGGTTGATATTGCCGATTGCATCGCCAAGATCGGGTGCATTATCCCATTGGCTCCCTGAGTTTCCTTTGGAATTGGCGTTTCCGATACCTACCGGCTTACTTTCCATAGGAATACCGTTAATTACGTATAATGGTTGATTTGTCTGATTCAAACTCGATACCCCGCGGATGGTCACATTGGACGCAGCTCCGGCACCGCCAGAAGTAGAACTGATATCCAACCCGGCCACCTTTCCTACGAGTGAATTCATCACATTATTTTCACGGGCTGTGGTTAGCGATTCACCGGCAACCTGCGTAACAGAATACCCCAATGAGCGCTTCTCTTTCTTCATACCCAATGCCGTCACAACGACCTCATTGAGCATCCGATTATCTTCCAATAAAACAATTTTCAGATCACCCTCTTTGGTTACGGCCACTTCTTGCGAAGTGTAACCTGCAAAAGAAATAATTAAGGTGTTTCCCGTTGCCGCATCGATCATAAAGCGTCCATTGATATCTGTTGCACGTCCTACCGCGGTTCCCTTAACACGTACCGTAGCACCAGCTAAGGGATTGCCTTTATCGTCAGTGACGACACCTGCGACAGCCACCTGCTGCTGTTGACTGACAACCACAAGACCTTCCTTAGAAACGGAATAAACCAATCCACTTTTATTGAAAAGCTTAGCCAACACATCCAATACCTTGGTATTATTCGCATTGACTGACACTTCTTTATTTAAATTTTCATTCGTCGAATTATAAACAAAGTAATAATCACTTTGCTCTTCGATCATTTTAAGTACCTTGCTCAGTTTTGTTTTTTGGACATCCAAGGAGACTTTTTGTTGGGAAAATACATTTGCCGAAACATTCATAACAGCACACGTAGTCATAATTAAGGCTAGTTTCATCCGGATAATGAATCTAAAATGCACAATATATCCATTGCGCATTTGCAATAAGCAATTTTTAATCATATTTTAGTGTTGGTTAAAATTAATATTAAGCAGCACGCCCCAATGTTGCTGCTTTTGGTTAATCATTTTTTCAATGAAGGATGGTGTTGGTCCACCATCCTTTTTACTTTTCTGATATAGTTATTTTTCTCCCATATACATTAAATTTAAAAGGTTCAACGCTCTGTAAAGCACTCAGTACCTGAGCAATATTCTCCCTACTAAAAGTTGCCGTAAAACGGTATTGTTTTAATTGATCATTTTGGATTTGGATATCCACATCATACCAGCGTTCTAATGTCCGGCGAAGCGATTCAAAATCTTGGTCCACGATTTCTAATCTATTTTCACGCCATGCAATATCTGGTATTTCAGCTGTATTGGATTCTATTGTAGGGATGTTCTCTATGGCAATCTCCTTAATCGGTAATTTGCTCGCGGTTGGTTTATTGGTTTTACGAGCGACTGCTATTTCAGCTTGATTCTTAAAGATCGTGATTTTTTGATTCGGCTTGATGACCACAGAATTTTCACGCTGTCCTTTGCTCGTCATTTCAATCGAACCTTCTACAAGCAGTGCTTCTGCTGTAGGTTCATCGGAATAACTCTTCACATTAAATGTTGTTCCCAGGACCTTGATATCAAAATCAGATGCTTGTACCACAAAAGGTTTTTCCTTATTCTTGGCCACCTGAAAATAACCTTCACCCGCAAGCCGCACCACACGCAATTCCTGATTGAAATCTGCCGATAACTCCAGTTTACTAGCAGAGTTTAATGTCACTGTACTTCCGTCACTTAATTCGAAGGTCTTTTTTTCACCATTTTTTGTTTGATAGACCTGGCCAATTGCGCTTATTGGTAATGTCGTATCAACTTTGCCTGGTTGAGCATAATACCAGATACCACCCGATACCAAAGCGACAAATACAGCGGCAATGGCTGCCCATTTAGGCCAGTTAAACCGATAGGACACGCGATGTTCTACTGGAGCATTCTGCAGATCTGTCTTCAATTTTTCCAATTGCTCATTCACAGGTCTACGGTTACCAACCAAGAGTTGAAATAGGCGTTTGGCTTTCAGAATCGTCTCCGCTTGTTCTGGATGATTCAGGCTATATTGTTGCCAGTATAGAATACAGTTTTTATCTTCTCCCGAACAATACTTCTGAAAAGTATCATCAATCAAAAAATCTTCTAACTGTTTATAATCTTTTTGGCTCATTCTTTTGGGTATTTACTCTATAGTGCCCTAAAGCATGGCTTTTTCCTAAGGAAAATTTAAATTATTTTTCAATCAACTGAAAATCAATCAATTATTTTAAATAAAAAATATCAACACACCTACTTTTGCAAACATCGTACGAGCATGTTATTATTGAAGGCTTAAAATAAAAAGCCAGACACAAAACTTAGATATCTTTTAATTCCTCCCTCAGAATCTTTAAAGCATCATAAAGTGTATTGTAGGCAGTTTTCACGGACATCTGCGTAGTTTCAGCTATTTTTTCATAGGAATAGCCCTCAAAAAACTTCAGATTCACCAGCTGTTTCTGACGAAAAGACAACTTCTCCAGCGCCTCCTTCAAACGGATCTGTATAATTTCATTCGTCTGTACTTTGATGACAAACTCCTCATAGGGCATCTCCACCCAATCATCTTCAGCTTTCACATTTTGAAGGGCTGTATTGATTTTATGTTGTTTCTCCAGTAGACGCAGAATACGTCTTTTTAAAAAAGTAATGAGATAGGACTGTACATTTTCTACCCGATCTAGCTGTTCTCTTTTCTCCCAAATTTTAACAAATACCTGATCGGTTGCTTCACTTGCCAAGTCACTGTCGCCACAAGTGCGTATTCCAAAATTGACAAGCTCTTGATAGAGCGCCGCGTATAGATCAAAGAAAGCCGTCTCGTCTCCTGTACGAATACGTTCCCACAATAAGCGGTACCCCATTTTATTTCTCATAATAAAGCATATAATCCGAAAAAAGCCAATAATAAGTCCTCAGTTCCAAAAGTATAAACTTAATCGGTAAAAGGAGAAAGAAACGAAAAATTACATTGAAGCGAAGAACAAAGTAAATCGTTTGAATTGAATATTGTAATTTAGTTCCTTCATTAAGGATATAAAAAGTAAAAACACAACAGCAGTATACAGCCGTTGACTAGATTTAAACTCACATGAAAACTATTTTTGCCATTGTAGGTAGCGCCAGTGCACATTCATCCAATCATCATATTGTAAGTCACCTCCAACAGGAGATTAGTGCCAATATCCATTTCACGCTATTTGACCGTCTTAAAGAACTGCCTCATTTTGATCCTGAAGAAAGCCAGACCCATCCACCAATCGAAATTATTGCACTTCGTCAGGTAATCAACGATGCCGATTTGGTATTGATCAGTAGCCCTGAATATATTTTCAGTGTACCCAGTGGATTAAAAAATCTACTTGAATGGTGCGCCGCAACCACGGTTTTCACCGATAAACCCGTTAGTATCATTACCGCTGCTGCGCAAGGCGAAACAGCGCATATCGAACTACAACGTATCCTGCAGGGACTGGGCGCTCAAATTGATGAAAAACGAAATCTGCTGATACAAGGAGTCAAAGGGAAACTGGATGCCACTGGGGCAATTTGGGACGAACAGCTCAATTTAGAACTAGAAAAGCTGGCAACACAACTTAAAGAAGATTAATACACACTAGGTTCAGCTCCATTTTCATCCAAACCATAAAAATTAGCGCAATCCATAATTTGAAGATTATTATCTTTACGACATGCAAGAACAAATTAATAATCCATTACACGGAAAAAGGCTCGACACGATCATTGAATATTTAGTGGAGTATTATGGTTGGGAAGAGTTGGGACAACGCATATCCATCCGTTGCTTCAATGAGAATCCGAGCGTCAAATCCTCCCTAACTTTCTTAAGGAAAACACCTTGGGCTAGAGAGAAGGTCGAACAGCTCTATGTAAAAACCTTGTTGAAGAAATAAGTTTTTTTCATATTTCATAACGAATAATCTGATTATTAAGCATATCTTTGCCGCCATGAAAAAAATTGCCGACTACCGGAAGTTACTTAACGTAGAGAAATCTGTGGATCTTAAAACCCTAAAATCTACCTACCGGACAATCATGAAAGAATGTCATCCAGATAAATTTGTCAATGATGAAGAAGGTCGTTTGGCTGCAGAGCAAAAAAGTGTGGAAATGATTGAAGCCTACCATTTCCTGGTAAGCATCTGTCCAGAAACATTAGAGCAACAGTTGCCGATCTACACGGAGACAATTACCAATTCTGGCATTCAGGATATTGACTGGAAAGCACAAATATTGACAGTCACTTTTCATGACGGCAGTCAATATGAATATTTCGGTGTTCAGCGGAATGACTATATTAAATTTGTCAACGCAGATTCTTTAGGTCGATTTGCCCGTAGACACATCTTCCATTCTTATCCTTACCGCAATGTATTAAAGACTGCGACAGTTGCTTAAACACTGTTCTTTCTCAGCTATACAAAGATAAACGCCCTCTATCAGATTGATATAGGGCGTTTACGTAAAATGTTAAATGTTTAAAAGCTATCTATAGAACAATGCTATTGCCAAATAGTTTTTAGTTTTATAATTTTAGCATAAGACCTGCCATTCCACCTCCATAAAACGTATTTCGGGTACGGTCTCTCCGCCAAGCTTTCCACAATGTACTACCACCATAAATTGAATTCTCGTCTCTTTCCGCATAGTTCAAGCTGGGAGCCACAAATATAGACATGCGCTCACTTAGTTTAAACGCCGGAATTACCCGCAGCGAGGACTGATGATTATCCAGGCTTTTAAATTTCTCTGTCAGATAATTACGTGTAGCTATTTCCGTACGCAGACTAAACTTGGTCCTATTGATCAATACTGCACCTAAACCTGCTTCAAAGGCATATTTATCCGGTCTGTTGCCATCGAGTGCCCTATTGATCGATAATATACTATAGAGTACACGACCACCTGAACGAAATTGTAATCCGAGATAGCTATCCTCATTGACCGCTACTGAAAGACTCTGCTCACCATTTTTAATAAAATTAAGCAGACCAATGGGATAATCACTACTATCGGCAATATTAACGATACCTGCCACCTGAACTCCGCTTACTTTTTTAGCTTTATTAGCGATGCCTGCTAATTGACTTCCAACAGTCGATTCGCTATTGTTAAGTATGCTAGCAAGCTGTGTCGTTCCTGGAGCCTCATTGGCTAAATTTACAACACCAGCGATTTGAACACCTCTAACCGTATCCGCTTTGTTAAAAACACCCGCTATTTGCAGACCTTTCACTTCCCCGGAAACATGGTTTCCCACACCGGCGATCTGTACCCCACTTACATTTTCTCCTACACCATTGAAGACGCCTGCCACTTGCAAACCTTTCATTTCTCCGAACACACGGTTTCCTACACCGGCAAGTTGTACACCACGCACACTTCCCCCAACGGCATTGAAAACACCGCCCATTTGCAAGCCTTGCATATCATATTGATTAATATTAAATACGCCACCAAGCTCAATACCTTTTACCCCCGCAGTAGATCCACCAATAATGTTTATGGAAAATTTATTCACAATTTGCGATTGTATAAAACCATGTGTACTTAATCCCGGTGTCATCGAAATTTGGTATGGGCTATACAAAAACATCCCGCCCAAATTCATACTTTGGATCTTTTGGGCAGGAGACAGAAATACCCGTCCCCAAAAAGATCGATAAAGACCATGATCTTCTTCATACCCTTCAAAATAGCCATATTCACGCTTCTTCTTATCGCCAATTTGCGCTTCTATCGGAAAAATCACCATAACACTGGTGTCCCGAAAAGCCTCCTTACTAACGTTCACTGCAATGAGATTACTTTTTTTCTTTACGTCCAGCTCAAAGTAGCCATTTCGGTCCGTCAACGTAGACAATAAAGCACTTCGATCAAAGATACTGGCATTGGAAATCGGATTATTAGTCCGAATATTTTTGATATACCCCGCTATAACAACTTTGTTTTTATGAGGTGTCTTCACTTCAAACTCCACCGACATCCGCTGAGGTGTATATTGAATAATAATATGCCGTCCAAGTTCTTTAAAACTATATTCCTTGCCCAAAATCCGATCCAGATAATCATACAAATTCCCTTTGAAGGCTTTAGTATGAATCACACTGTCTGTCTGTAGGATATTTCCATTAAAGGAGAACAATACATCCTGCTGCTCCTTCAACAAACGAAAAACTTCACCTACAGTAGTCTCTGGAAAGGCTGGTATTTGAATCGTTGCAGCGAGCTTTTGCTGTGCCCTTCCCAAATGGAACGAACACAGCATTAAAATTAAGAGATAAAGCTCTACCCTCTTTATAAAAAATAGTATCATGTTGTTTTCTATACAATTTTGTTCTGAAAATATATCTATCTGTTGGCTCACCTCGTCAGATGAATCTCGCTGTCTTTCACATTTACGTTTAATCCAAATGTGCTAGAAATGACTTTCAAAATTTCAGTTAAACTATTTTGTTCGAATTTTGCTGTCAATAATAATTTCTGATCAGCAGGATGGTCAATAATAATCTTATACGCATAAGCTTGATTTAGCAGCTCAACAACACGCTGCAATGGGGTATTCTCAAAATCAAACACACGATCCACATAATATTTATAAAACTGATCCTTGACAGGTTCCTTTCCTACTTTTATTGTATCACTATCCCGGATTGTAATCATTTGTTGTGGTCGCAAAAAGACTTCCTTTTTTGCATAACCGACTTTAACCAATCCTGTAGCAACAATAACTTCCGTCGCATCTGATGTTCGGCGCACATTAAAGCTGGTGCCCAATACCGTAATTTTGGTTTTCCCTGTCTCAATGACAAAGGGATGTTTTTTATCCTTGTGGACCTGGAAAAACACTTCCCCTCTTTTCAATGCCACATTTCTATTATTATTGGTCCACCTGCTTGAATAAGCCAGCTCCGTATTTTTATTTAAGGTAACTACCGAACCATCAGGTAGGGAATCTTGGCGCACTTGCTCCATACTCGAAAGAAACATTTCCTCACGATGAGATTGATCAAACACATAGAATCCTACAGCACAAAAGACCAAGATACTTGCTGCTAACCACCAGCTCCATTGAATTACAGAAGTCTTTTTTTGGGGGATTACCGCAGCTTCTGCCGCTCTTTTATCTCGCACAACTTTGAAGTCAGCCCAAGCCTTATCTACGTTCACATCAGGAACATCCAGGGGTTTGGGCAAACTATCCCACATTTTTTTCATTTTTATGTACTCCTCCTTATTGTTAGCGTCTTCTTCTAACCAATCGTGTATCATGATATTCTCTATTTCATTGGTCTCGCCAATGATATATCTTTCTAACAGTTCCTTATTCATAGCGTATAGATAAGAAAGCAAATAATCAATGTTAAATAATCCATAAGTTCGATACGCAAATGCTTCAGTGCCTTGCTCATATGTCCCTCAACAGTTTTAATCGACAGATCCAGGGTTACTGCGATATCCTTATATTTCATTTCCTGAAAACGGCTTAACTCAAAGACCGTACGGCTTTTTTCAGGTAATTCCGCCAATGCGACCTGTAGCTTTTCGTCCAAATCCCGCGTACTTTCATCAACCGCAGGTACAAAATCCTGCCTATGCAGTTCGTGGGATTGATATTTTAGCTTACGTTGCTCTTTTTTCAGCACATTCATACTTTCATTATAAATAGCCCGATATAAATACGCTTTTAATGAAGTATGTATCTGCTCCTCCCAATCGCGTTCCCAAAGCCGCAAAAACACCTGTTGCACAACCTCTTCCGCCACATCACTATCGCCTAGATACCGGTAGGCATAACGATGTAACTCTTTGTAGTGCGCCCGAAAAAGCTGCTCAAAATTCTTTTCTTTATTTTCCGACATTGATCAAATCTGTCTTATTGTTTAAATAATCCACTTTATTAGTAAGACACCCCAATAGACTATTACCCTTACAAATTTTTCACTTTTTTTAATATCAACTTCGATACATCCGCCATATAATTTCAAATCCCTTATTTATACCTATTCGTAATTCTTTTCGTATAGATGCTCAGGCGAGTACATGACATCCTCCCATCGGCCAATGATATTTACCCAAAAAACTTTATAAAAAGGCTTTTGTGACGACTAAAGGTAAGCCATCTATTTTATAAAATATTTTTTTTCTAAGGGTATATGGATTTTCCATTGTCATAAAGGAAAGAACAACATACAATTGATCACAAAAAATAATTTGACAATGAAAACAACATTCAAAGTAGCCCTGTTGGGATTGACATTATTAGGAATTGCAGGTACTACACAAGCGCAAGATATCACTTATGGTTTACAGGTCGGAAGCAACTATCATATGAGTTCCTTTGGCAACAAGTCTGTCAAAGATAATAATGGCAAAGTCGGCGTATCTGTAGCAGGATTTGCCCGTATTGGAGATCGCATTTTCTTCCAGCCCGGAATCGGTGCTAGTCTGTTGCGTAAAGAATATACCTTCGAAAATGTACAGAAAACACCTAAATTCTATCAAATAAATCTACCATTACAGGTCGGTTATAAATTTTTGGAAAATGGCGACTTCAACCTCCGTGGGCTATTGGGGCCGCAGTTAAACTATGATGTAAAAACAGTGAAGTCCAGCGCAAATACCGATTATAAGAAATTTTCATTTGATGGTAGAGTCGGTATCGGTGTAGATATCAGTCACCTTACATTAGATGCTTATTACAGCCATGGTTTTACGAGTATCGACAAGACCTTAGACGCAAAAAATAAAACAATCGGCATTATGGTCGGTTACAAGTTCTAATCAGCATCTATTAGCGAAGAAAAACGACATTCTAAATCGGATGGCATTTTTTCGTATTTACATTTTATTTTTTGTCAATAATTATTATTTTAGCCCTACCAAAAAATTATTCCAGCTAATCGTCCTATTTAAATACGACTTTCAATCAAATTGGAATAAACGGGATGTAGCGTAGCCCGGTATCGCGCCAGCATGGGGTGCTGGAGGTCGTCGGTTCAAATCCGGCCATCCCGACGAGAGAAGCTCTAACGACCGTTAGAGCTTTTTTGTATCTAAGCCGGAACAAAACCTACTACTCGGCCTGTATGATGTGTTTCGATCTCAAATTAATTCTTTACATTTGCACTATGAAAATGACTGTAATGTTATAATATCCTTTTTCAGCTTAGTTCTTAAGCAAGGCGCTGTGTACTATCCACATAGCGTAGATTTCTATTTTAAAATTTTATTCATTATCTAAACAAATAGGTCAATACGCAATTATTGTCCCTAAATAGGTTATATATCAGAAGAATTATGTCAGAAATACTAAGTAAAAAGGAAATAGAGCAGTTCATTCTTAGTGGCTTTGTTCGCATTGAAAATGCGTTTTCAAAAGAAACAGCGGATGCAGTTTTAGATATCCTATGGAATGACCTTCCCTGTGAAAGGTCTAATCCGCAAACTTGGACCGAACCAGTTATACGCTTGGGTATGTATACTCAACCACCTTTTATCGAATCATTAAATACAAAAAAAATACATTTAATTTTTGATCAATTGGTGGGTAAAGACAGGTGGATACCCTGTCGAAATGTGGGTACGTTCCCTATAAGGTTTCCATCTATCCAGAAACCAAATGATACGGGTAAGCACGTCGACGCAAGTTTCGCTGACCATGACCCGAACAATTATTTTGAGTGGCGCGTCAATGTCAAATCAAAGGGTCGAGCCTTATTAATGCTTGTGTTGTATTCGGACGTAAGCGAAAATGATGCGCCTACGATCATATATGAAGGTTCTCACATTGATGTGGCAAAGCTCTTAGCGAAGGAGGGAGAGTTTGGTCTTTCGTTTATGCAGCTTGCGAATAAGTTGGACGAGCTGCCCAAAAGGAAAGAGGTGTATGCAACGGGTAAAGCAGGTACAGTTTATCTTTGCCATCCGTTTCTAGTCCATTCAGCTCAACCACACAGTGGAACTCTTCCTAAATTTATGGCACAACCGCCCTTGCTGTTGAGGGGGGAATTGGCAATCTCGGATTCCACAGAAGGATATACTCCAGTCGAACAGGCTATCCGTTTAGGATTAGAATAGTCCAGGACATCCTACTAAAAGTGGTCGCAAAAGCAACCACTTTTTATTATTATCACCAGATACGGGCTAAATAATCAACGAATCAGAATAACCGTTGATCCTGTTCAAAATAGATTTTTCGGATCAATACAGGCCAATAACTTGCAAGGGTTCCTTCTTTAATCTGCATGAAAAGATCATGATCCGAAGGAATCATTCCTTTTAAATCATCCTTCTTCGCGGCAGATCCTTCCCCTTTCGACAGCTTTAATTGTTCTTCTGCAAGTTTTCGAAGCATCAGTTCATACCTATTTTTTGAAGGTTTACGCTGGGCAATTTTTTTCAAAAGATCTGGATTTCCCTGATTATTCCCTTGCTGCAAATGCAGTTCAAGCCAGTCGGCCAATATTTCATTTTTTTCATCGGCATAAGGCTCCCCAACGCCCAAATTCATAGGCCATAATCTCGATTCCGCAATTTTCAACTTTGCCTCTTTATATTTTTTTTCAAGGATAAATTGGTAGGCCAACATTAATTTGGTCTGTACATAATACCGATGGCCTTCAGTTGCGCCTTCAAATGGAAGTATGGTCACCTCTTCCAATTCTTTCTCAGCCCGCATGTATTCTTTCCCCAATAACAATGTACGTACCTGTGCCAAGGTTAGTATATAATTCTTCGGAAATTTGCGATGATATGCTGTACTCACCTTAAGGGCTTCTTTATAAGACTGACTATTGTTTAGGAGCTCCACCAAATGTAGCCCATATCGCCATTCTTGTGGTTCCATCAAGGTTGCCTGCTGCATCATCTGTACCGCCAGATCTATACGGCTCGTATCTTGCAAACTTGATTTCAGCGCATAATAGGCGGCAAAATCTGTTGGCTCCTGCGCTACTGCCGACAAAATTTCTCTTGCTTTTTGGGGCTGATTCCTGAAACGATACAATAGTGCAGTCAGATAATCGATCGTCCAACTTTTACTGTTCTCTTTTGCCCATTGGAATACTTGGTTACTTTCTTCTCGAAATGGGAAGACAAAAGCTGGCTTACTTTGCGTTGCCTGATTTAACCATTCCTGACTGATCGACTTATTCGATCGTGTCAGCCAAGCTAGCCAAATTAATGCTTCCGTATTCTTCTGTCCCGAGCGGAGTAGATCGGTGGCCGATTCAAACTCTCCAAGATCAGCATACCATATCGCCAGTTCCATCAGCTTTTCAGCGGCAAACTCTTGCCGGGATGAAAATGTCTTCTTTTCCTCAAATTGGAGAAAGGCATTAAACGGATCATATTGGAGAATTGTCTGACGGGAAAGACGATCTGTTACAGCTCCTTTTTTGTGCTGAACCAACACGTCCATCTGCAAGGCATCTATATTTAGCGGATTGGCAACCACAGCTTTTGCGATATAATCCCCTGCACGTTCATATTGTTTAATCCGATAGTAATATTTGGCCATTTGCACAAAGGAAGCACTTCGCCAAGTTGGATTTAATGAAGCGACTTCAAAACCATCTAAAGCATCGTTATCTTTTTTTAGCTTAATCGCTGCCAAACCATAGTAATAATTTGCCTGTGCTTCATAAGTATCCATAGACAATGCTTGCCGGGCATAGGCATAACATTGCTGATATTCCATTTTAAACCAGGCCAGTTTGGCCATTTCAAGGTAGGTCTGCGAAGTAGCGCCATGCTGGATCAGTTCCTTTAATTTTACTTCCGCAAGCGTATATTGCCTAAAGCGAATGAGATCACGTATCTCCAATAATTTGGTCTGCCCCGTATCTAAGCTTACTTCCGCTGAAATTACAGTAGGTCTATTCAGTTTTGACCAAGATGTATCCGTTCTGAGATTAAAATAATCCTGTCCCAATTTCAGATAGCGAGGTCTTGAGTCGGTTGCTACCATCAAGGATAATTTGGTAGGTTCGCCCAATTGGGCTTCAATAAAACTTCGATTTAATACAGTACCTATGCTATCAAGCACATATATACTATCTTTTAAAGGTCGCTTTGGATCAAGATCCAATAATAGCTTATTGTTCTCACGTTTTATCTGAATTGCTGCTGACAGTTGTATCTCCTTCGGTTTTCCTATCCCTGAAAATGGCATCCAGTATTCCGTCCAACTGTCACTTTGATAAGGAGCAAATCCAAGTTGTTTAAAGGGGGTCTGGCTGCTGGAAGGAACATTTTGATTGAACAGGCGTCCACTTTGGATTTCCACATATTGCCCACTCTGATCAGTCAGTAAATTTTCCCAGATCTTGCCATCTCCAGCCTGCGACCAAAGAAATATCTTTTTCCCTAATTTATCTTCACGGAGGGCATAACGGGCCATTCCATAATTATGATCTGTATAGTAAACCCCGAAAGCATTACTATGCGCGCCCAATACATGATATGATTTAGAACTGCCAAAAGCATTTTCGCTATAGTTAGAAAGATCCCGTCCCTGGCTATCGATAGGCCAGGCATGCGCATCCCCATCATGACCGATATATTGATTTCCGGGATACAAAAACTTCAGATCTTGTCCCGCAGCAACACCCAGATTCATCCAGGTATAATAAGGTTGTTCAACCGCATTGGCATTATACCAAAAGGAGCGTGTAGAAAAATAACCTTTGTCTTTTTCTAATCGGATCTCCAAGGTCCAGTTACTACGGCTCAGCATATCATAAGCGTGGATAAAGCAACTTACGCTTCCATCCGCATTTTCCTGCGTAAGGTAATCGACCGGTGTAGACGTATTGGGCGTGTGTCCAATAACACCATAATTAGCTTCGATACCACCACTCGTCCATGGTCCCCGCATGGCAATATCCCTAAATTTCACAACGCCATTGTTGTAAATATAGTCCCGCTTATTGACCTTATCATAGGCCGACCAAATTTTCCCACCGATCTCTGGCATCACCTGTACCCGAATATAATCGTTTTCCAGGATAACGGTTTTCCAGTCCTTTTCAATAGCCGTATTTGTAAAACCGTCAAAGCGGAAATAAGGATACAACTTTTGAGCTGAAGCTATGGGATCCGGATCCGTAAAGGGATAGGTTACATAACGTTTCTTAAGCTCAGAAACCTTTGCCGGATGCTGTGCAAAAACTCCGAGCACACAGCTGCCCATTGCCCATAACATAATCCACTTTTTCATTGGCATTTTAATTTAAAAATTTCACAATTTTAATGGCATTCCCCAAATCGTTGATTTGTCCGATCTGATTAAATCCGTCATGTAAGCCATTAACTTCACCGAACTTCAACATAAATGAATCTATCATAGGTTATTTGCATCTTTGCATCAACAAAAAGCCTATGATAAATTGCATCTTGTAGCAATATCGTACTGCTATTCAATAATCAACAAAAGTCCTTTATTCTTTGCTACCGGAATCGCATCGCCTAATTTATACTGCGCTCCCTTTTGAAAATTAGGGATTAATGGTGCGGATAATTTTGCCTTTCCAGAATCAATCCCCAATTTTCCCCAGTCAATGGCCAATTTTACATCCACATCACCATCCGCCCAGCTAGCGATAGCTACCATCGCCTTGCCCGCACGGCTATAAACAGTTGTAAGAACCTTATCATGATCGGTTTTAACAGGAATATTTGGCGACCAATAGCCTATCATTTTACTCCCTTTGATGCCAAATTGATCCCACGCTCTCCATAGATCAGCAGGTGTCAATTTTTGGTAAGGCATCCTATTGGTCATGCCATAGAGCATACCTCGCCAAGGATTTCCACCATCCTGTAGCATTTCACCCATTAAACCAAACGGAATGCCGCTCACCTCGGTAAGGAAAAAATCGGGTTGGTTATTCTCGTAGTCAAAGTATTCACCAAACCATAATCTATTGATGTACGGAAAATGCTCCAGATACAGATTCGCGCTATTATTGAATCCATCACTTTTATTATATTGATTTGCCGAATGCAAATCGATCAGACCAGGTTTGCCATTTTTTGTCAGTACACGTTTTATTCTTTTCATGGTTACCCGATCAAAGGCAACATCATCCAAATAAATCCCATCGATACCGATATGATCTACCAGCCAATTCATGCCTTCGACGTAATAATTGTGCCATCTATTCATTCCACTATTGATAATAGCCGCGTCTTTAAATTGGGGAACATACCATGCAGCGATATAATTTTTACCCACATGCTCCTGCAACCAGGAATATCCGCCTCCTTTTCCAGGTGAAAACACCTCGGTGCCCAGGCTACGCAATGGATAGAGCTCATAAACCCGATTTGAAACCTCACGAACGGTATTGTAGATCTTGACCTTTAAACCCTTATCATGTGCCTGATCGATATATTGCTTCATTTCTTTTGTCGCAATAAACGGATAATTGATATATGGATTTATTTCATTTCCATGATGGATATTGATAACATTAGATCCACTTGCAACAACAGAATCAACGGGTTTATAGGCATGGTAATACCGTTCATTCCATTGCGCTTCCGTATTGATCGGGTGAAAAGGGGTAATTAGCAGGTTAAAATTGTAATAAAGCACATCGCCTTTTTTGAGTTCACGGGCTCCGCTGTAACTATTGATCAAAACCGATTTTCCTTTCAGGCCAATATCAATTCCCCCTTTATTTTCATTACCCCAGGACTGTGGCAGCACAAGAGGCTTTTGAAGATAAAAATTCGTATTGAGCGGACGGGAATAATGCTCGTCACGGAGTGAAAACTGGAGTGCGGCATCTACAGCACCTATCCAGCCACCATCCTGATTTTTATGAGCTACATCCCATTTCCAGGTAAGCTGTTCGGGCCTCTTTCCTCCCTTTTGCCCAAGTCCCATAAAATAATCCGTCTTATCGGGCATCATCGGGATATGCATCGTGGCATCTTTTAATGACAGGTCCTTCAGCGCCGTCAGCTTGACCACATAATGCATATAGCCATCAAATTCCAATTTACCCTCTACTTCCATTGTCAGATCGGAAGACTCATTTTTGGCCGTCCAACTATATTCACCGTCACTTTTGGTTTCAAATCGGATCCCGATTGGTTTAAGTTGAATTTCCTTTCCATCTGAAGCACTATAAAAATGAAAATGAAGCGGTTCAAATAAGAGGTTATTCGCCTTGGATGATATTTCAGTCAATTCGGGTGTAAAAAACGTGCTGATCTGTTTTGGAAAACCACTCGCATGGAGTTTCACTTCGCGGCCTAAAATATGCAAGGTAGAATCTGCTTTTAATTCAATAGCTGTATAAGGCGCGACCACTGTATTTTTTTGAGCCAATGTCGAATTGAGCCATGGTAGTCGCGTCATTTTCCATGGTTGATCAACACCGGATATATCACCTGAAGCATCTGAAACCCTTATTTCCACATTGACCTGTTTCGCTACTGCATTTTTTGGTTTTACGGTAACCACGCCATGGTAAGTTCCGCTTGCAGTGACCTCCGGAATCTGTATACCACACCACAGAGCCTGAACCTTATCTTTTGGTATATCAACCTGGAGTGCCATTGCTTTTCCGGTATAATCCGTACCTTGGGTATTGATACAATTCAGGCTATTCGCGGGAATAATAGCCCCATCACTTGCTTTAAAATCCGAGAAAGAAATTTGGATTTCATGGAGGTCCTGCTTTGGAGACCATACCCCAAGTTGAAATGCATAAAATTCACCTTTCTGCCCTGTGCCCTGCAACTTAGTCATGGCTTTACCTTTCATAAGCCAGCGTTGCGGAAGATCGCTTTCCATTTTAATCGGAAACTCCCGCAATTCAGGAAAAAGATAATAAGCGGCATTCGCATTTCTATTCACAAAGCCTCGCACTTCTTCGGCACTCGCGATCAGTTCCATCGGATCATTACTATTGTATTTATCTACGGCATCAAAGCGTGCAACAGTAACTCCTTTTGAGTTCCCTGCCGCATGCTGTGCTACTTTCGCTGGTGCTGAAACGGCATTTTTAAGATAAATTGCATCCGGATAATTGCGGCTGCGGCCACCCATCTGATACGGTAAATAATAGACATAGTAAACGCCCTTCCCGGAAATTGGCTTAAACCGTAGTCCACCAGATTCCGTATTCATCCAAAGATAAGAGCTGGGTGCGATCTGCTTATTGCTGGCACTGTCGACGATAATAACTTGCTGATTTGCCTCAACCCAGCGATTTCGCCACGGAATAGTAACCTGCACCTCCTTCTGATCCGTGTTTACCTGCAGCACTGCACGATGATTACCCAGCTGGTCCGCATCCCACTTTTGTGTTTCCGGAGGATAGGTCAATTGCGCCCGGGCCGAGTTTGCGCATAAGGATACGGCAAGGATAATTGCCAGCTTATAAGAGGCTGTTCTTTTTTTCATGCGAATAGTATTTATTCAAAATATTTTTGTCTTTACCAAGCTTTTCCATAAGCCTGATACGATTTACAAGCTGCACTGCTTCCCCAACATGAGTCTATAGTGCAGCTACTTTTATTGGTCAATAAGAGGACTAAAATTAAGTTTTATTCCTAACATCTTAACTTAGTTTTGCCTGTATTTATGCCAGGTTTCCTCAGGCACATAAATAGCGCGATACGGAATAAAATAAGCGTTTAATTCCCAAAGAACTTTCCCCATTTTATCCGTCACCAGTACACTACCTGTTTTTGAGCTAGTCTGCAGTAAATTACCATTATCCAGTTCATAGGCACTGCCCATTCTTGCTGTAAACTGCTTTTTCGGAATTGGGGCCGCATAAGCTACTGTTGCCGTTTTATTCTTTTGATCAAGCCTAAAAGCGATCGCCCGAGATTGCTTATTGGCTGTTGTGCTGTCACGCGGAGAAAAATCACCATTGTCAAAAAGCAACAGCTCACCAGTTTTTGTGATATGCGGTGCATGCTGGAAATAAAATAGTTCCTGGTCCTTTAATTTATAATCGCCACCCTTTCCCAATTTCCAGAGAATATCACCAGTTTTAGCATCAATTTTCCAGACCTGATTTTCAATTGGTGAAGAAGTCAAATAATTGTTGTCACGATCGAAGGAAATGGTATTAAAATGAAATCGGTCATGCTTCAGGCTGTCTAATTTTTTATCCTGCTGAATATCCCATTTTTCCCAGGGAGACCATTTCTTCAAGATATTACCTTTTATATCCATCGTCAAAATAGCATCGCCCCAAAGGGTATCTTTTGGATGGTTGGGCCGATCGTCGATCCTAAAATCCCGCACGATACCGACAATATTATTATTGTGATCCATCTGCACGTCATGGTGCATGATGATCCCTTTTTTATCCAAATCGATACGTGCTATTTCTTTACCCGTAAGATCAATTTCAACAAGTACAGTCCCACCGACAAATCCGATACGACCACTTCTTAAATAATAACTTGCATTGGTCGATTTCTTGCTTGGCTGATTGGGTTTGTTGAATTCATCTTTACTCGCTGGAGCCAATAAGGCAAGGATAGTACCCCTTGGGGTCAAAGAGGCAAGACGCACGCCCAGCTTTTCGTCCTGCCAATACCAACGAATCGTCCCCTTGCCGTCCACCATGGCCATGTAGCCCGGAAATCCGCGATAACATAATAATACCATACCATTACCTAGGGCCTTTTCATCATGCGGATGATCGGCCTTGATCCAGTCGTGCACCATCCATGGCGATTGCGCTCTTGTTTTAAAAGATTGTTCGCTGGATTTTATGGGAATAATCCGGTCTATGATAACCCTAAATTTATAGCTTGTATTTGGTTCAAGCGTCATTAACGGAATGTTATGCTGAACAGCAGCATTTGAAACAGTTGTTTTATAAGACTGTTTATCCCCCTCTTTCCAATACTCCACATACACGGCTTCTGCCTTATTTAGTTTCACCTGAATAGCAGCGTTGAGCGGCAAATTATTGGGTGAGCTCACCTCAATATTTTCAATGTCAACCTGATGTGCATAATAATAGTAAGCAGCAAATACTGCTATAGCCACCACAATCAGTGCAATAATTGCTTTAATTGGTTTCATCTTTAAATAATTTCAATTCCACTGGTCTATCAAACAAAGCGCATTACCGACTATAATGCGCTTTAGTTTGGGTTATTTAGGCAATCGCGATGGATTGGCTGTCGTCATTTCTTGATGCAAACGTGCTTCTTCCAATGGATAAGGGAAATAGCGCATGGCTTCAGTGACATTTTCTTTCAGTCCGCGGCCTTTCAGATAAGCATTGCTTACTTTTTCATAGCGGCCCAGGCGGATCAGATCCTGACGTCTTTTGTATTCAAAGACAAGCTCAAAACCACGTTCGTCAACAAGCGCATCGATCATAGCCTCCTTACTTGCAGGACTGGGGAAATCAGGATGCTTACCATATTCAGGTGCTCCAGCTCTCTTCCGGACTTCATTGATATAAGGCAATGCTGCCGCGGGTCCGTTCAGTGCATTTTCAATCTCAGCCTTGCACAAAATAACATCCGCCAAACGGAGAACCTGAATCGTGCGCCCATCCAGATAGGAGTTATTGACCATATCATAAGAATACTTTTTCGTCGCCACATTTTGCAGGAATTTTACGGTATCACTTGGTGGAGTAGTCTGTCCTTTAGCAGGCAACATGTAAAAAAATCCATACTTTGTATTCTTGTCCCGTGCAGCCTTTCCGGTGTAATTATAATAGAAAAACTTTTTACGCGGATCGAGATCACTATATTTTCGCCAAAAATCAAGGGAAACACCATAGTACTGCCATCTATCCGGTACTTCAGGATTGTCGGTCGGACCAAAGTGATTAGTAATCTCGCCTCCATTTAATGTAGGCTCATGCAAGATGCCAAATATCAGCCCCATATCCATTTTATTATTGTCGGACCATTCCTTCTTAAAATCTGGATTCAGCGTGTATACACCTTTATCACATAACGCTAAAACCTGATCGATATACGTTTTTGCTTTTTCATAATTGTGCGAACGCATATACATCTTTCCCATTAAGGTCAACGCGGCACCTTTTGTAGCACGGCCAATGCCCAGTTCGTCCGACCATTTCTCCGGCAAGTTATCGATTGCATACTGACAATCTTCAGCAATCTGTGCATCAATTTTCTCTACAGCAACCAAGGGTTCATTGTAGCTTTCCGTCGGATTCTTGACTGTCGTTATCAGTGGTACCGGTCCCCAGGCATCTGTAAGATCCATATAAGATAATGACCGCAAGAACCTGGCCTGGGCGATAATTTTCTTCTTGCGATCGTCGGGAATAGTTACACTCTCAATACGATCAATCAACATATTGGCATTGCTGATCACCTGGTACATATTCTGATAATTAAATTTAAAATACCTGTTATTATCATCATAGGTAAAGTTGCTCATCCGTGTAGGATCACCTGCCGCGGTAGAAAAGCCTATATCTGTTGCATAATCGGTGATCATCACCAGATAACCCGCATAGTATAAATAGGCATCCCCCGGATAAGGCGATAAACTCGTATAGACACCCGTCAGGGCCGCATTGATATCACTTTCTGTTGAGTAGGCATTTTTTGTCGTCAGATCACTGTATAATTTAGGGTCCAGCTTGGTACAGCTATTCAAGCTGAGGCCCAAAACAATGGCCAAACCTGCCATACCCAAGATATATTTGATATTATTTTTAAACGTCTTCATGTCATTTCTGATTTAGATATTAGCTATTAAAATGTTGCACTTACACCAAAAGTAAACGAGCGCATCGAAGGATATGAATTAAAATCCAGCCCCACCCCTGCATTGGCACTCTGATTATTTCCAGCTCTATTTTTAACCAGCGCATCATTTTCATATCCCTTGGTATCCACCTCAGGATCCCATCCAGAATAATTGCTAATCGTAAATAAGTTTTCCGCCATACCATATACCCGTATCGATTGAACCGCTTTTGTTTTCAATGGAATGGTATAACCGAGTGTCAGATTACGCAACCGCAAAAAAGAAGCATTCTCAATAAAATGGTCATTGATATAACCACCATAGTTCATGTAGTAGAATCCGTTTCTTGGAATATCCGTATTGGTGTTTGTCGGAGTCCATCGATTTAAAGCTTCTGTGGTACGTTTCCACTCCAGATTCATGCGTGTCATATTGAGTAGATCGTTTCCGACATTTCCATATATGAAGGCCGTCAGATCAAAGTTTTTATACGCGAATGTATTGGTCATACCAAAATTGAACTTCGGATAACCACGACCGATGATCGTCCGGTCCGCTGAATTGATTGTACCATCGCCGTTCACATCCGCGAACTTCGGATCGCCGGGTTTAGAATTTGGCTGTGGTGCATAGTTTTCTCCTTGTTGGATAACCCCCAGGTATCTATAGCCAAATAAAGAGCCCAACGATTCCCCAACACGAATAACCGAATAAGCTTCTTCAGAAACATTACCCATTGGTTTTGACGAAGTCAACAACTGTTCCGGCTCTCCACCCAAGCTTGACACCTTATTGCGGTTCATCGCTAAATTCAATTTTGTCTCCCAGGTAAATGCTCCGGTCATATTCTTACTGGTTACCGAAAACTCCAACCCTTTGTTATTCATCGTACCTAGATTGCGCTGTCCGGAGGTATATCCTGTGTAATAAGGCAATATACTCTTAATCAAAAGATCATTGGTTTTCTTATAATAGGCATCTACGGTAAAGGCTAATCGATTCTTAAAAAATGAAAAATCAAGTCCGACGTTATATTGCGTCGTGGATTCCCATTTTAATTTATCGTTTTCAGGATAAGTTGGGTTTTGTTTAACGCCACCCGAATTGGTCACACCATCAAACGTATAGTGTCCATTATCCATCAATCCATAAGAAGCATAATCCGCAACGCGATCATTACCCGTCTGTCCGTAACCCAACCTAAATTTCAGATCCGAAAATAGCTGCTGCTCTTTCATGAAATCCTCATTGTTGACCTTCCATGCAAAAGCTGCTGAAGGAAAGGTTCCCCAACGATGGTTGGGACTAAAGCGCGATGATCCATCACGACGTAAGGTTGCAGTCAACAGGTACTTATCAGCATAGGCGTAATTTACCCGCCCGAAAAAAGAGATGACCAAATTCTCCGCCTTAGCAGAATTTACTCCCGTAATACTAGAGGCCATTCCTAAATTATTGTATTCCAGCAGATCCGTTGAAAAACCTTTCACATTGATCCCTTTATTGTTGCGCACATATTTCTCATACGAATAGCCTCCCATCACACTCAAATTGTGTTTCTCATTAAACACCTTTGCATAGGTGGCATAAAAATCAATCAGGTTATGGGTTTCATTATAATCGGCCTGACTTGCCACACCATCATCTATCCCACCCTGATAAGAGTCACGAGTCAGATAACTGCCCAATTGATCATGTGTTATTTCTGTTCCTGCATCCATGCGCAAGGTCAGTTCCTTGATCGGATTTACCTCAAGAAAAATATTTCCATTCAACTTGTCCCTTTGCACATCATTGATCCGTGACATCAGGTTGGCCAAGGGATTGTCACCCTGCCCCCCTGGAGGTCTTCCAAAACTTCCATCTGCATTGTAAACAGGTACAGTCGGATCATAGGTCAATATGCTATACAAAACATTTGAATTCAGGATATTTCCGTCATACACCTGCATATTTGATTTTTCCCGTTGCGCGGATAGGCTCGCCCCAGTGCGGATATAATCGTTTACCTTTTGATCCACGTTGATACGTCCCGAGATTCGATTAAAGTCTGTCGTCTTCAAAACACCCTTTTGATCAAAATAACCTATGCTCGTCAACACTTTGGTTTTCTCACCACCTCCGGAAAACTGTAAATTATGGTTTTGCAAAATGCCGTTCCGCATGGTCTCCTTTACCCAATCCGTATTGACATCAGACTCGAGCTGTGATTTGGTGTAGACTGCATATTCCTGATTTTCTTGCCCCTGAATCTCCTTATAAAGTGCATTGGCAAGATTCATATATTTCTTACCGTCGAGAAAGGTGAACGGTATAATCGGTTTCTGTGTTCCCACATAGCCACTATAGGTAATGTTGTTTTTATCCGTAAGACCACGTTTTGTGGTAATGATAATAACACCATTGGCACCTCTGGAACCGTAGATAGCCGTTGCCGAAGCATCCTTTAAGATATCCATGGAAGCAATATCATCAGGATTGATGTTGATACCATTATTTGTTGGAAATCCATCGATCACATAGAGTGGATCATTACTTCCACTAATCGAATTGGTTCCGCGAATCCGGATAGACGTGCTACCACCCGGTGCCTTTGAATTCTGGGTTACAACGACACCGGAAGCTTTACCCTGTAGGGCCTGCCCTACATTGCTCACCGCTCCGCCTTTCGTTAGTTCGTTGCTGGAAAGCGATGCAATGGCCCCTGTCAGATCGCTTTTCTTTTGTTTACCGTATCCGATCACGACAACATCTTCTAGCTGATTCACCTGATCCTCCAAAATAATGGAAAGAGTGGTGGCTCCATCAGCTGAAACCTGCACATTTCGTTCTACATAGCTTTGATACCCGATGTATGAAAAAGTCAGTTCATACCCCTTTCCATTCGGTACATCTGCAAAACGAAAACTCCCATCACTCGCACTGGAAGCTGCTGTTGAAAAACTGCTGCCGGGATTTTTCAAAAGTATACTTACCCCTGCCAGCCGTTGCCCCGACGAGTTTTTGATTACACCATTTATTGTTCCCGCTAGACATCGAAAAGATAACAGTGTCAAGACAAGAAAAACAAAAAATGGTTTCTTGGTTAAGTTGAAATTTACCATGATTCTATTTTTTAGGTTTGAGTATATATGTATTATGTTGTTTTTCAAGAATAAACGGATTCACCTCAACAATCAACTGCAGAATAGACGCCGCAAGATCCGTTTTGTCTTTCAGGTCCATTGTTGGATTCTTGCTAAACCGCCCCTTTATCCGATAGTTTTTAACGATTAATGAATCATAAGATATAGGTACATCAAGCTCATGATTGATATATTGGATAATATCAGATACAGCGGTTTCTTCCAATTGGAGCCAATTGGCGCTCTGGTGAATTGTTGCCGGATTGCGGTACGGTTTTTCCGTTGCGGAAAGCATAAGCTGGGCCGGTAGACTTTCCCTTGCGCTCATTTTTGGCGTACCTTTGAAATTTGAAACAAGCATCTTGTTCGCCCCGCCAAAATAAATCTGTTGGCCAGGTTTCAAAATGTTTGTCTCTACTACGGACGGTTCTATCGATTCAACGCGAACTTTCCCCTCAAATAATCGGATCAGAACATGTTCAACTGCCGCATTATAATCCACGATGAATTCTGTTCCCAGCGCTGTGGTCATCAACGTGCCGCTTTCGACGATGAAAGGTTTTGAAGGATCCTTTGCTACTTTAAAATTGACTCTTCCACTGAATAGTTTAACCCGCCGAAAATCAAGATCCGGTTTTATACCTAGCTGAATCAGTGCACCGGGTTCCAAGGTTAAAATTGAATTGTCTGCTGCAATAATTTCTTTAGGCTGAGCAGAAGGGTTGTAGTAAATTTCCTGAATGAAGCTTGCTGTTTGTAGAGGTTTATCGGTTGATATGCCCAAAAGATTGGATAAAACAAACAGGAAACCAAACAGGACGAATACAGTAATAATTCTCAACAGGCTATCGCCACCACGTTTTGACTTATTTTCCTGATTGATATAGGATACCCAATCATCTTCCGAAATGAGATCGTCCAATAATGTCGGATCGTCATTCAGCCAGGTGAACACAAGTTTCGCTTCCTCAGCAGAACATTCATTCGCCAGGAATTTATTTAATAAGGATTTGCGATTCATAACAGTTTCTATCCTTTTAGCGGGATAGGTATATAACTGTTATACGAATAGTGATGGGCTTGTCCCCTAAGACAACTTAAAAAATTTTTTAATAAATTTCAGGCCAATGCTAACGTGGTTTTCTACAGTCTTCGGGGAGATGGACAATTTGACGGCAATTTCTTTATAACTCAATTCTTCAATTTTATGAAGATAAAACACCTGTTGCCGCATAAAAGGCATTTGTGTAATCAGCTCTTTTACGTATTCTAACTCTCCTTTATAGGCAATTTGTCGTTCAAGATCTTCATATTGGGTCAGTACAAATGGTTTCTCAAACGCTACATATTTTCTATTCAATGCACGCCGGCGCAATTCATCAATCAATTTTGTGCGCGCAATCTGGAAGAGCTGGGTACTGAATTGGATTTGCTGATTCGCATTATTTTTACGTTCCCAAACAATTAAAAAAGTCTGTTGGACGACATCTTCAGCAAGATTCGAACATTGGGTCTTCTGATACAGAAAATAGTATAATTTCCTGTACCAATAACGATAAGCTAAAAAAAACTCTTTTTCGTTTGTAGGTGCCCGCTGTAGGATTTTATTAATCATAATCTACATTTAGATAGTCTTGTTTCAATGCTGTTATCCTTTTCACAAAGAATATCGAAATTGGTATCTGACAGAATTTCAATTTGATCCATCAATATGACCCATGCTTTTTGGCTAGTTATCCACCTCTAAAGTGATTATTTTTTATCAAAAAAACAAGACAATATTTTTCAATAAAGCAATTGCTTCTATCTCTATTTTAAGCACCTTCTTTCCTAAAAGCTTTTTGGTCTCACAAGAACCAACTGTCATGAAAGTAAACTGCTGGTTCTTTCTGGTCAAAAGAAACGAATTGTAAGAAACGACCTGTTTCAAAAAAAGAAGGTATTTAGCTGATAAGAGTAAGTTCCTATCAGCTAAATACCTTTTAAAATAAAACGAACTTCTTGAAGTTGCTTGTTTTACTGATGCATATATAGCAAATTAATAACCCGTATTTTGCTTCAAATTTGGATTGACGGCAATCTGTTGGCTCGGGATTGGATAAACCAATGTTTTGGGATCGGCATCCGCAGCCTTTTCTTGCCAGGCCAATAAAAACTTACCAAAACGAATTAAATCCTGTCTTCTCCAGCCTTCCCAATATAACTCGCGAGCACGCTCATCCAATAAATTATCGAGCGTCAATGCCGTCAGGTTATTAACACCACGGTTCGTCCGAATAGTATTGACCAAACCGAGTGCCTCTGTTGCTGTTCCTGTTCCACCTCTCAGAATAGCCTCTGCTTGCATCAGCAATACGTCGGCATAACGAAATACAACCCAGTCGTTGTTTCGTTGACCAGTGACGGCATAATCAAAAGCATACTTCATTGGACGGATACCAGCTGTTTCCAGGGTTGCACCCGATGTACGGATGGTCACTTCACGCGTAAAGACCAAAGGCGCATTCGCTGGGTTCCGCGCCATTAAAGGTTTGTTTGTACTCCAATTGTATTGCTGTCCAGCAAAAAAACCAACATTTTGACGTTTGAATTCTTTTGTTCTGTTAGAAGTCGTATCAGCTGGATAATTATAATAAATTCCCCTTCTTTCATCAGTATCCGAAAATTTATCGTAATAATCTGATAAGGTACACCAGCCATTCCAACCCCCTGGATTCATATTATAGTGAGCAACGGTATTCCAGGTACGGTCCACATTTCCACCTCTATCTCCATTTTTATTGTATAAAGTGAAAATATTTTCAGTAGACTTCTCGTCGTTATCCGGCGCAAAATTATCAAAGTATTTGCCCTTCGCAGAAATCGTATAGGATCCCGAAGCGGTAATTTCTTTGGCTAAGGTCACTACCTTATTCATATCCTCGGCAGCAAAAGAAGGAGCTTGTCTATTTAAAAATGTTCCCTTATTCAAATAAATCTTCATCAATAATGCTTTCGCTGCATTTTTATTGGCTACATATGCGGCTCTCGGCCCGTTTGCAGGCAAACTCGCTATAATTTCGTTGAGATCCTTCACCATATAGTCAATAGCCGCCTGTGGCTGTAACACCTCTGGTGCGATTCTAAAATCTTCAAAAGAGGCTCCTTCCCGAACGGGTACTACGCCATAGAGATCCAACATATCAAACATGACCAACGCACGAATAAACTTCGCTTCAGCGTCTTGTTGCGCACTCGGATTGTACCGCAACACATTGCCCGCATTATAGATGGCTGTACCCAAACTGACAAAAGTATTGTTCATGTAGCCATTATCTGCATTCCAGGTATGTAAATGGATCGCACGATGCATACCATTATCATCCCAGTCGCCACCCCGTGTAGGGGCCATGGCTGCGTCCGTTGATATTTCCTGCATCACCCAGCGCTGTTCCTGCTGATAAGGGGTATTCAATGAATTGTAAGCTGTGATCAACAAGCTTCCAGGATCCACATTGGATGTCCCTTCCTCTAATTCTCCTTTAAATTCCTCCTTTAGTTTAGTACAAGAAAATGTACTTGTTACAATGGAGCCAATTATTCCGATATATAATAAAGTTCTTAATTTCATCTTTTTCATCCGTCTAAATTTGATTATTTATTCATCCATTTTGACTGTAAGGCATTCATACTGCCTTTGGTGTTTCATTCGTAATGAGGCGATCAGATTTATTCATTTTTATTCATTCACTAATACGTTTAAATCCATCTTGATGCTCTCCTCTTTTTATTATCTAATGATCTACAGTATACGCTTAAAGTGAGAAGTTAACCCCCAATAGGATATTTCTTGCCGGTGGATAGGGTAAATATTCGATACCCAACGAAGGAATACCATTTGTTGCACCATCTGTATTCACCTCTGGATCAAATCCTGTATACTTCGTGATGATGAAAAGATTCTGTCCAGTAAGGGATACATTTAAGTTCTTAAGTGTTCTACCTACATTTCCAACACGATAGCTTAAAGTAAGGTTAGCCATTTTTAGATAATCACCTTTTTCAAGGAATCGCGTCGAAGGCGCAGCCGAATTGGAAGTAGACTCTTTTACAGCTGTATTAAAGAATGCTGAACCGATATTACGTGATGATAGATTACTCAATCCTAAAGTTGTCGCGGCCGTATTATTGAATAGATAATGTCCAAAAGCACCATTCATATTGGCAGCCAAAGAAAACTGTTTGTAATTTACGTTGGTAGAAATACCCAATAAAGTCGTCGGATTTGGACTGTTCATATAGAATTTATTAATTGCAGGGTCGTTGGCCGTACTGATACTACCATCCTGTCCGCGATACATGCTCATGCCTGTCTGCGGATCAATACCTTGGTAATCGGCCAGGTACCAAACATTCAATGGTTGCCCATTTACCATACGTTGTCCCAATACACCTGAAAAACCTTGTCCACGCAATGCCCCTGTTTCGTAATAGCCCACTAGACCACTTACACTGTTTTTCAGGAAAGTTGCATTACCTGTCAAATCCCAAGTCCAATTGTCATTTTTAATAATTGTACCGGTCAACGCGACCTCTACCCCTTTATTGACAATCTCGCCATCCAAATTCACCCAGATACGTCCTGCTGGAGCTGGCTGTGCAAGAGTTTGCTCAAATAGTGCATCTGTGGTCTTTTTATTAAAATAATCAATGGATCCATACAGACGGTTACCCCAAATTCCAAAATCAATACCTGCATTGATCGTGGTCGAAGTCTCCCATTTCAAATCAGGATTACCATAGTTTGCCTGGCTTACACTTTGGTTACCAAAAACCAATCTATTTAACGATGCCCCAGATGGGAATTCTTGGTTACCTGTTTTTCCCCAGCCTACCCTTACTTTCAACTGATCAAAAATACCGGTAGATTTCAAAAACTCTTCCTGATTCACATTCCAGGCTACGGCCAATGAAGGGAACATGGCGTATTTGTTGTTTGAACCAAATTTCGTCGAGCCATCCCTTCTTACTGTTGCAGTCAATAAGTAGCGATCCAAGTAATTGAATCCGCCACGCAAGAAAAGTGATTGCAACTGGTTGGTTGGACTTCTATACGACGATATTTCACGCGTGGAAACAGGTGTATATTGTAGATAGTCAAAATAATCTAGTCCCATATAACGAAATCCACCGCCAAAGGAAATGTTGTTGTTGTAGTTATAATCCAAATACTCGTAACCTGCTACCGCATTGACACTCCAATCTGAATTGATTTGTTTATTGTAAGAGAGCATATGCGTCATTTGCAAGTTGGTTTCTCCGTTATTGGAAATAAAGGCCTGCTCATTGTTCACAGCTGAAGGATCAATAAGTCCTGCGCGGTACATCCCTTCACGGTTTCCAGTTTGTCGCATTGCACTATAGATAAAACGATATTCCAAATCGTCTGTAATTTTATAGTATGGCGCCAAGTTGATTACCATGGTATTTGTTGTCGCCAAATCTTTAAAGGCATCAATACTTGTCAATGGGTTTCGCGTAGTTGAACTGACAAAGGTTAAATTGCCTTGATCGTCCCGTAATGGTCGTGTCGGATTCCATTGTAAGGCTTGGGAAATCACATTTCCTTCCGAACCTACCATCGCATTGATCGGTGCGTATTTATTATCCATTTGCGTCAAAAAGACTGCAAAATCCAATCCCAATCGTTTGTTTTCCAGAAAACGGAAATTCCCGTTAAAATTGGCTGTGTATTTCTTCAGCTGTGATCCACGAATAATACCGTTTTGGTTTAAATATCCACCTGAAAGGCGATACTTACCATACTCGGTTCCGCCAGCTACATCAGCATAGTAATTTTGCGTGATCGCTTTTCTTGTGATCGCTTTAAAAGCATCCTCATTGCCACCGAAATCAGCATTTGCGACTTCAGATGGTGTATAATATTTCAACGCTTCTCTAAATCGAGCAGCATCTAACACATCAGGATATTCCCGCATGGTCGAAACACCTGCTGAGGCTCCTACAGAAACCTCGGGCTGCCCTACTTTACCTCTTTTCGTCGAAATAATGACAACGCCATTTGCCCCACGTGAACCATAAATTGCCGTAGCCGATGCATCTTTAAGGATGTCCATACTAGCAATGTCACCCGGATTCAAGTAAGTCAAAGGATTTCCTCTGTCGGAAGAAAAGCCTCCTCTTCCTTCAGGCAGAGGCGAATTACCCGACATAGGCACACCATCTAGCACAAATAATGGGTTGTTACTGGCACGGATCGATGAGTTTCCACGGATACGTACTGTGGTTGATCCGCCAGGTTGCCCCGTATTGTTAATCACCATAACCCCTGGTGTCTTTCCCTGTATTAATTGATCGGGGCTCGTCATGATCCCCTTATTGAAGTTCTTCGCTCCAATAGTGACCATAGACCCCGTTAGATCTTTTTTACGGGCGGTACCATAACCGATCACAACGACCTCATCTAGGCCCTGACCGGCACTAGGTTCCAGCGCTACCGTGATATCGTTTCCCACAATGGGTACTTCTTTTAAAGTATATCCAATAAAGGATACTTCCAGCGTTTTCGCTTCACTGGGAACAGTAAATGTAAAGGAACCTTCCGTGTCTGTTGTTGTAGCCGCGGTTCCCCCTTTTACCTTAATTGTAGCTCCTGCCAATGGACCTTGAGTCTCATCTACAACCTTTCCCTTCAAGACTTTCGTCTGGGCAACTACAATAAAAGATACAAGCAAAAATGTAAGCGTCATTACGCATTGTGCAAGTAGTTTATTTTTCATACGCTTTTTGATTGGTGGTTTAATTGATTTTTATATCATGCATCTAGGATACACAAATGATACTAAGTGATTTTAATGGTATTTTTTTTTCTCCAAAGCCCTTTTGAAATGCGTATAGTCTTCCCCAATAATGGCAAAGACGTAGCGCTCGGTATCAAGGCCTTTAAAGCCAAAATTCAAAACCAAAGCATCGTGAACATAATGTCTCACAGGTAAAAACAAAAACCTAACAAACTGAAAAACAAGGACACAGGACTTACCTGTCATAATTCTAGGGCGAAACATACGTTTATATTTGGTTATTATTGTTTTATAAAAATGCGTAAATCCTTGTAGCTAGTCCAATCAGAGCGTCTCAATTTTATATCAAAGCGTATCAGTAAAACTCTTTTTTATCTTTTAATTGACTATTTTTAGTTCAACGTAATCAGTTTTGAAAAGAATAACCACCATACTCCTTTTATATATCTTGCTAGCATGTATTAACGTGCAGGCACAATCGATCTATTTTAAAAATTATCAAACCCACGACGGTCTCTCCAATAGCACGGTCAAATGTATTACACAGGATGTTCAGGGTTTTCTATGGTTAGGGACAAGGAATGGTCTCAATCGCTTTGATGGCAATCAATTTAAGATATTTAGACACAATGCTTCAGACTCTACAAGTATCGGAAGTTCGTCCATTTTAAGTATTCTCACAGACAGCAAAGGAATACTATGGGTGGGAACCACACGCGGTACCTATTGTTACGATCCTATTAAAGAAAATTTCACACCATTCAGGGGAGTACCAATCGGTGAAGTAAATGCCATACACGAATACGCCGGTTTTATCTGGCTGCTTTCGAACGGAAAACTTTATCGCTATAATTCTTATACAACAGAAATAATTCCATTTGATCAGAACAAAAATACCATTGTAGCGATTACCAGCAGCAAGAAAGGCGGGTTGTGGACAACGGACAATAACAGTACCATACAACGGTACCAGGTAAATACGAGCAAATTTGTCGAAGTTGACCTTAAAAAGATTGATCGAAAAGCATTGGCAAATACAAAAACTGTTTACGCCATCAATGATTCCCTATTGATGGTCGGGACAATCAATTCGGCTTATTTGTTTGATTTCAAAAATGGCCGGTTAAAAAATCTATTTGCAAGTCATTACCCCAATAAAGTCATCCAGGCAAACTGTATTATTCAACAAACGGAGTCGATATACTGGATCGGAACAGAAACTGGAATATATACCTATGATATTCACACGGGTCAGAGCCAGCACATCAAAAAAGATCTGCTCAATCCATTTGCCATATCTGACAATGCTGTCCTGAATTTCTATCGGGACCGTGAAGACAATATCTGGTTTGGAACATTTTTCGGCGGCTTTAACCAATACAGCAACCAATTCGACAATTTCAAAAAATATCTATCCGGATTCGGAAAATCGGCCTTATCAGGCAATATTGTACACGATATCAAAAAAGATCGCTATGGAAATTTCTGGATAGGAACAGAAGATGGTGGCCTGAACAAAATTGATGCTCAAACACAACAGATTCAGCACTTCCTTGCCAATGGAAAAAAGGGAAGTATAGCGCATAACAATGTTCATGGCCTGGCAACAATCGGCGACGATCTTTGGGTAGGCTCCACAACACATGGACTAGACGTTCTAGACGTAAAAACCGGAAAACTAAAAAAACACTATGATCGCATCGGCAAAGGCCCCTTACAAAGCAGCTTTGCCGTATGCCTCTATAAGTCTAAAGACAACAGCATGTTTGTCGGGACAGACCGCGCACTATACCGCTACAACAAAAATAGCGACAGTTTTGACCTCCTTCCAATTACCGCATGGATACAAGGCATTTATGAAGATCAATATGGTATACTGTGGATCAACACCTACGGTAGTGGGGTCTACCAATATAACCGCAGTTCGGGAGAAATTCAGCATCTGTTATCTGAACAAGGTAAACAAAATACACTCGTCAATAATTACGTCAACGGTCTATTTGAAGACAGCAAAAATAACTTGTGGTTTTGCACCGAAAGCGGCCTCTCAAAATACCGTCGTGATGGTCGCTTCACCAATTATCTGACCGAATCCGGTTTACCTTCCAATCAGGTATTCAAGGTCCTGGAAGATGACAACAGGAGCATCTGGATATCTACCGGCGGTGGACTGGTCAGACTGGATGAAGGTGTCCCGCGTAGGGTCATCTATACATCGAGAGACGGGCTTCCCGCAGATCAGTTTAATTATAATTCGGCTTATAAAGATAGCGATGGAACTTTATATTTCGGGACGATTAAAGGAATGGTTAGCTTCAATCCCACAAAATCCATTAAGAACAGCTTTATTCCACCTATATTCATCAGCGGCATTCAGATTAACAATGTCAACGTACCGGTTGGTGAAAATGGCATACTGAAAGAATCCATCTCCCTATCAGAAGAGATCCAACTGACCTACGACAATTCCAATATTAGCTTCAATATCGCCGCCTTGAGCTTTGTTTCCCCAAAGAGCAATCCTTATCGTTATATCATGGAAGGTTACGATAAAGACTGGACCGATATTACAGGCAATCAAAAAATCTATTACAATAAACTTCCTCCGGGCACTTATACGTTTAAGTTCAGAGGTGCAAATAACAACAGCGTCTGGAATCCGGATGAAAAAAAACTGCTCATCATCGTTTCGCCACCCTGGTGGCAGTCAAATTGGGCATACTTACTTTATTTTTTGAGCTTCGGCACCATTGCATTGCTCGTATTACGGTATTACTTTCTCCTTATAAAAGCCAACAATGCCCAAAAGATGGATAGTTATGAACGAAAAAAAGAACAGGAAATATATAACCTCAAGCTGGAATTCTTCACCAACCTGGCCCACGAAATTCGTACGCCACTCACGCTGATCAAAATGCCCCTTGAGAAAATAATCAATAACCATAAATTTACCGATCGCGACACAGCCAAAGATCTTGCACTGATTGAAAAAAATACGGCGCGATTAATTCGCCTCACCAACCAATTACTGGATTTTAGAAAAGCAGAAACCAACAATATGAGCCTTATTTTTACTAAAACGGATATTAATGCCCTCCTATCCGAAGTATTTCACGATTTAAATTATCTCGCAAAAGATAAACAGCTGCACTATGACCTCAGTCTCCCTCGTATCAGTCTCACGGCTTATGTGGATGAGGAAGCCCTTCGAAAGATCTTTACAAACCTGATTCACAACGCCATCAAATATGCGGATCAAGAAGTCTATGTCAAACTCCTCCCTTTTAATAGCGATGATATTATGTTCAATATCGAGTTTAAGAATGATGGTGAGCTCATTCCCTTTGAGAAAAGGGAGAAAATATTTGAACCATTTTATCGCTTAAATGAATCGGATAAAGATACGGGGACGGGCATTGGTCTTCCTTTGTCCCGCTCTTTGGTCGAATTACACCAAGGAAACTTATCCCTTGTACATCTGGAGGAAAACCGGAATATATTCCTGCTATCAATCCCAATTTTTCAGGAACAATCGCTCGACATCAAATCTTTTCAGGAAGATAACGACGATCAGGTATTGCATGATAGATCCGATGAACAGGAGGAAGAAAAGCCGGTGATTCTGCTCGTCGAGGATAATAAAGAAATACTGGCCTACCTCAATAAAGAATTGAAAACCAGCTACACTGTTCTACGGGCAGGGAACGGTGCCGAGGCCCTCGAAATATTAGACCAAGAGAATGTACAACTTGTACTAACAGATATTATGATGCCCATTATGGATGGTCTGGCGCTATGCAAACGCATCAAAACAGATATTCTGTATAGCCATATTCCCGTTATTTTTCTAACGGCAAAAAATGCGCTGGATTCAAAAATTCAGGGATTAAAAAATGGTGCCGATGCCTATATCGAAAAACCCTTTTCGCTTGAATTCCTCATGGTACAGATACGCAACATCCTCAAAAACCGTAAAATTATCAAGAATTACCTAACCAATTCTTCCAGCTCCAACTTAATGGATATTAACGTTTCAGCACCCGACAAAGATTTTATCAGTCAGCTGAATACGGTTATTTATGAGAATATTTCAACGATAGATCTCAATGTGGATGAACTGGCCAAATTGATGCATATGAGCCGTCCAACCCTTTACCGTAAAATCAAAGGACTCTCTGACCTCACACCCAATGAATTGATCAATATTTCACGGTTGAAAAAGGCGGCAGAACTACTCACCCAAAAAGAATATAACATCACCCAGGTATCAACGATGGTCGGTTATACCGTGCAATCCAATTTTTCAAGGGACTTTCATAAGCACTATGGCATGTCGCCAAGCAGCTATATTCTTGAAAACAGCAAGTGATAAACACCAGTTCTAGCACCAGGAAGAAGATTATTCCAATGGCGTAAAAACTGTTGCCGAGATGCCGAAAGAATATCGGCACTGATAAAGATAGAAATCGCCCCTAGGTAAAGAAAGAATCGGGGACAAATAGAAGGGACCAAGAAAATCCAATTGAGGAACCCGAGCGAGGCAAAAACACGTAGACGTAGAAGGTTTAGCCTACGTCTACGATAATGGCATGCACTTAATTCTTACGCTTTGGAACAAAGAATGCCGCCAGCAACATAAATATGCCGGCCAACAACAAGCCGTAAATGGATTGGCTATGAAAAAAATATTTGATGATCATTCCGCCAAAAAATCCACACACAATCTGAGGTAGGGTAATGAAAAAATTAAATAGCCCCATATAAACCCCCATTTTACCCGAAGGCAAATGATCGCTCAAAATTGCATAAGGCATTGCCAAAATGCTTCCCCAAGCGATACCAATACCGATCATAGGAAGAATCAGTAGATTGGCATCTTTGATCAGAAATAATGAAATTAACGAAAGCCCACCAATGGAAAGCCCAAGAGCATGTGTTTTTCCACGCCCAAAATGTTTAGCTATCCGCGGAATAAACAAGGCATACAAGGCCGAGACTCCATTGTAAATACCAAAAAGCACACCTACCCAATTGGCAGCCTCCATATAGAGATCCTGCCGATTTCCTTCCCGCAGGTAAAAAACCGAATCAGCAATAGCAGGAGTTGTATACACCCACATCATAAAAAGGGCAAACCAGGAGAAAAACTGGACCCAGCCCAATTTGCGCATGATCAATGGCATCTTACCGATATCACTAAAGATAGAACGCAAGCCAAACTTTGGTGTCGCATCCTGTTCAATAGCAACCGCATCCGAAAAAGTCTGAAGCGCTGCTGGTGAGTACTCTTTTGTTTTGAACACAGACCATAACACCGTTAGAAGCAGGACAAAACCGCCTACATAAAAGGAGTAGATAACATTACTCGGTACTTGCCCGGCTTCAGAAGTTCCTGCTACATGAAAATACTTCGTCAACATAAAGGGAAGTAGCGAGCCAAGAACAGCGCCAATCCCGATTAAAAAGGTCTGTACCGAGAAGCCCAAACTCCGCTGACTGCTCGGCAGATTGTCACCGATCAGCGCCCGAAAGGGCTCCATCGTCACATTGATGGAAGCATCCATAAACATCAATAAGCCTGCACCGATCCAAAGTGGCGCCAATAATGTTGTCAATAATGCCGCATTGGGCATTAAAAATAAAGTCAGGGTAGTCAACAGCGCCCCCACCAAAATATAAGGTCGCCGCCGGCCCAATCTATTCCAGGTTCGATCACTATAATGGCCTATAATTGGCTGTACAATCATCCCCGTAATAGGAGCAGCAAGCCAAAAAAGTGAAAGATGCTCCACATCGGCACCAAATGTTTGGAGAATACGGGAGGCGTTGCCATTTTGCAGAGCAAAACCCATTTGTATCCCCAGAAATCCAAAACTCATATTGATGACCTGGCTAATGCTTAATTCAGGTTTATTTCCCATAATAGGCTATAAAAATTTAAGACAAAATACAATTTAATTACCATTTAACCCCTATTTTCAGCAGCATAAGAGGTTCTTTCACTGCTGAAAACTAGGGTTTATCTCAGCTGAAGCACCTTTTTTTTGCTTTGCCCAGGCAGCACGAAAGCTTCGGTTACCGTCTGGATATGCACTGCAGTATCACTGACATTTTCGATCGTATAGCCATCGGCATCTACTGCAATCAGTAAAGTCGCTCCTCGAAATAACACCCGGAATTTATAACCTTCCCATTCTTTGGGCAACATCGGATTTAAATACAATTGTCCGTCCTTAATTCGCATTCCTGCAAAGCCCTCTACGATTGTCATCCAGGTACCCGCCATCGACGTAATATGTAAACCGTCTTCGGTATCGTTATTGTAATCGTCCAGATCCAAACGTGAGGTGCGCAGATAGAATTCATACGCTTTTTCCGGCTTGTTCAATTTAGCGGCCAATATCGCATGTACGCAGGGAGAGAGCGAACTTTCATGCACCGTAAAAGGCTCATAGAATTCATAATGTCGACCTAGGGTCTCCAGGTCAAATTGATCCTCAAGGAAGTAAAAACCTTGCAATACATCGGCCTGTTTGATATAACAGGAACGCAGAATCCTATCCCAACTCCAATGCTGGTTAATAGGGCGATGCGATGGATCAAGTTCTGCCACAGGAATCAGCTCTTTGTCCAAAAAGCCATCTTGCTGCAAATATACATTCCGTTGCGCATCAAAAGGATAATACATATTATCGACAATGTGCTGCCATTTTTGTTGTTCTTCCGATGCTACGGCCAACTTCGTGTTCAGTGCGTCAGCATTGTTGGAGCTTAGCTGCGCCAGCTTGTTTAAACAGTCCAGTGTATATTCCAGGCACCAGGATGCAATCCGATTGGTATACCAATTGTTGTTCACGTTGTTTTCATACTCGTTTGGTCCCGTCACGCCCAACATCACATATTGCTGGCGTTCGGCACTCCAATTGACACGCTGTGCCCAGAATCGGCTTATCGCAACCAAAACTTCCAATCCGTGCGACCAGATGTAATCCTGATCTCCGGTATAACGGACATAGTTATAGATTGCAAATGCTATGGCTCCATTGCGATGAATCTCCTCAAAGGTAATCTCCCATTCATTATGGCATTCCTCACCATTAATCGTAACCATGGGATAGAGTGCTGCGCCCCGATTAAAGCCGAGTTTAGCCGCATTTTCGATTGCCTTTTCCAATTGCTGATGACGATAAATCAACAAATTACGGGCAATCTTTGGTGACTGTGTTGCCAGGTAAAATGGAATACAATATGCTTCGGTATCCCAATACGTGACACCACCATATTTTTCACCTGTAAAACCTTTAGGGCCAATATTGAGGCGCTCATCTTCGCCGGTATAAGTCTGGTTAAGCTGGAAAATATTGTAGCGTATTGCCTGCTGTGCTGCGACATCACCACTAATTTCAATATCACTTTCTGCCCAGATCGCTTGCCAGGCTGCTGCCTGTTGAGCCTTTAACTGCTCATAACTCAGCCCATTCAATTGGTGTAGATTAACCGAAGCAGCTTCTTTTAGCTGAGCTTGCAGGTGATTCTGCGAGGTGACAATGGCAACGCGCTTCTCAACACGACAAATTTGAGATTCAGCAAGATCTGTCTGATAGATCTCTGTCATACAGCCCGGACTTGCGACGGTATCGTGCACTTCCACGACCGCTGTTGGACCAGTTACGCTCGTTGTAAGCATGGCATAGACTTCAAACCCCGTTTTCTTGGTGCGCGCCACCACAAAGGTATTTTCACCATCCCTACCCTGCGCTGTACTTTCCCAAAATTGCTCGTCATAGTTACTATCACGATTAACGACTTCAGCATTTAACTGCGACCTGATCTCCAATGTAATTGGACCAGAAAGCGCCTGGATGTTGTACTGCAATGAAGCTGTTTCGGAAGCAAACAGATGATACATCCGGCTTGCTTCTACCTTAAGCTGTGCTCCGTCTGGCATTTCCACGGCAAAACTGCGGTATAAAACGCCATGCTGCATATCCAGTCGGCGTTCAAAAGATTTGACCGTAACTTTATTCAGATCTAACACTTGCCCATTGACCAGAATATCCAGGCCTATCCAATCGATGGAATTGATGACCTTGGCAAAATATTCCGGATAGCCATTTTTCCACCAGCCTACACGTGTTTTGTCCGGATAATAAATACCGGCCAAATACGACCCTTGCAAAGATTTCCCGCTGAATTGTTCTTCAAAATTAGCCCTCTGTCCCATCCGACCATTACCAATAGCGAAGATACTTTCCGAAAATTCATTATGTTCGGGGCGAAATGTATCTTCGATAATTTGCCAAGGGTTATGTTTGATATATGTTTTCATCTTTTTATTTTTTTCACCGCATGCTCGGAATCGAAGGCAAATAAATGATTTCCCTATTTACCGATACCATCTACAGCATGCTTTCCGCTATTGAATTTCTCCTAAATTTTAAAATTTATCGACTAAGGTCCCTAAATCTGCTACGACCAAATCCGCTCCCCTGAGATGTTCTTTCAGGCCTATACCTATTACCTGCATACCGGCTGCCCGTGCTGCATCGATTCCAGCCTGTGCATCTTCCAGCACCAGGCAGTGGGCCGGCGCAATCTCCAGCACCTCGGCCCCCTTAAGGAAAACTTCCGGGTTGGGTTTAGAAAGCTGCACTACATTCCCATCGATCAGCGCATCGAAATAGGGTATAATTCCGGTTTTTTCAAGGATACCCATTGCATTCTTGCTGGCCGAACCAAGTCCAATCTTAATTCCTTTTTGCTGTAGTTTTTTCAAAAGTTCCAAACTACCCGAAAGCAAGTGGTCAGGACTCAGCTGCTCAATCAACTCCAGGTACCATTGGTTTTTAAGCACAAGTAAATCCGCTTTTTCAGCTTCAGACTTTTCCACTCCGGCCCATTTTAAAATAAGCTCCAGGGATTCGATCCGGCTGACACCTTTCAGCTGCTCATTGTCAACAATGGAAAACGAATAGCCCAAGTCTTCGGCCAATCTATGCCAAGCTTGAAAATGGTAGATTGCCGTATCCACCAACACACCGTCCAAATCAAATATTACGGCTTTTACAGTAGTATAATTAATCATTGAAAAATGAATTCTATAGAATTTTAAATTGTATTAAAACTTAAGCTCCAAAACTTTAGTCTCATAAGCTTCCAGTTTCAAGGTATTGTCAGCTGGAGCGGTTTCCTGTTTTTGGATAATATCAACATAGGATCTGACCCTGCTGTTTCTTTCCTTAAAACGATCCAGTTTGATCTCTTTCGGCGAATCATTGCAATTCATCACGACCATAACCGTCTGTTGCTCGTTGTAGCGGAAATACACATACACACCATCTTCGGGCACATACTGCATCGTTTTACCAGTTTGTAATACAGCATGTCGTTTACGATAATTGGCTAGCGTTTGAACAAAAGTCCACATATCCTGCTCTGCTTTAGTCCTTCCGTCTGCGGTAAACTTGTTCAGTTTGTCACCCGCGAAACCACCCTGAAAGTCTTCCCGTAATAAACCATCTGGATTTGAGAAATTCTTCATCAGAATTTCAGCCCCGTAGTACAATTGTGGGATGCCCCTTGTTGTCATAAGCCAAGCCATTGCCGATTTATATTTCTGCACATTTTCACCGACAACGGAGAAAAAACGATCTTTATCGTGGTTATCCAAAAAAAGCACATTTTGCTCGGGATGTGGGTACAGAAAGTCTGAAGCGAGGGTTGAATACAATTTATTGGCTCCGGCGGTCCATTCTGTCTTTTGGTTGAGTGCATCACCTATGGCATAATTAAGCTGAAAATCCGTCACACCCATCAGCTTGGAATCGACCTCCTGACCAACTCGTTTTCCACCCAGAAAATAGGCCTGGTTCCCCACACCATGTACCCATGTTTCACCAAAAAAGGTGAATTTTGGATACTCCTGCAGAATGCGATCTGTCCATTTGGCCATAAAATCAAGATCATTGTACGGATAGGTATCAATTCGGAATCCATCTATTGCCGCAGTCTCTATCCACCAGATATGGCTTTGGGTCAGATAATTTTGAACGTATGGGTTTTGTTCGTTCATATCGGGCATTGTGGGAACAAACCAGCCTTTGACCATTTTCTTTTTGTCATCTGCCGAGGCATAAGGATCAAAAACTGCCTGGTCTTTGTAAGATGTCTGCGTATAGGTAGGCCATTCATTGAGCCAGTCGGCCATCGGCTTGTCTTTTACCGTCCAATGATAACTTCCGATATGATTGGGCACCACATCAAAAATCAGTTTCATCTGACGTTTATGCAGCTGTTCACCCAATTGGACATAGGTATCGTTGCTACCAAAACGGGGATCAATATGATAGGTTTCGGTGTTGGCATAACCATGATATGAAGCCTGGGGCATGTCATTGGTCAACACAGGAGTCAGCCACAAGGATGTCACCCCAAGATCTTGTAGGTAATCCAGCTTTCCGATAATGCCTTCCAGATCACCGCCATGACGCAGATACATCGAGTCTCGGTTTAAACTCATATCCAACATGCCTTTCACCTGATCATTTTCTCTATTTCCATTGGCAAAACGATCGGGCATAATCAGGTAGATCAAATCGGCATTGTTCACACCCTGTGCTTTTACTTTTTGATCCCTTTGCTTCAACTCATAACGATAGGTTAGTTTTTTCTTTCCCTGACTAAACGTAAAAGTTGACCATCCTGGTTTGGCCGAAGCAGCCACCTTGACATCCAAAAACAGGTAGTTGGGATTTTCTACGCGATTGACTTTGACAAGTTCTATCCCTTTATCCTCCACCTGTACCTCGCTTTTCCCTATCTGAGGTCCATAGACAACAAGCTGCAAGGTCGGATTTTCCATTCCTACCCACCAGTTTAAAGGTTCTACGCGTTGGATGGATTGCCCCATTAGGGGGCTCCATCCAAACACCATTAGTGCCACGAATACTGTGGTAATCTTTTTATTTCGTTTAAACATCGTTTTTTATTTCTTCGTCAACGTATATGTATTTGCATTGAAATCCACGACGATATCATACGTACCGGCATTCGCAACCGCGATATTGGCCCCGCCGGCAATCAGACTGCCGTTAGCTCCACCGAAATTTGTTCCCCAATCGTGGTTTTTACGGAATTTGATCTCGCCTGCAGTCAAGCTCACTGTGAGCTTCCATACCTGATTGGCATTGTCGAATTTCATATCCGTATCGGCATCCCAGCCCTTAGGCGTGGCACTACCAATAATACCCCAATTGTGATCTTTAAATGAAATGGTATTTGCCGTCGTATTGACTTCTATTTCCAGATTTCCTGCACGGGGAGCTTTTATATTTCCACCGCCATTAAAAGCGAGTTTACCATCTGCAGTCTGTCCATAGGAATTTGCCCAATTGCGCTCTGTCGTAATCTTAAATTCCGAATTCGCTTCCGGAAAGGAGATAATGCCCGTATAGATGCCGTTGCTTGTTGGGGAGACTATTGATTCAGCAGTAGCCGGATCCCATCCCTGATAAGCTCCTGGAACGTACAAATAGCTGGTCGAAGCAAAAGGGATTGCTTTAAGACTAGCTAACGCAGAAAACACCACCGTAATTTTAGTATTGATACTCGACTTGAGGCGTACATCAAAGTCCGAAGCCGTTCCCGTCGGAACACCAAGAGAAAGTAAATAGCTGTTCAATTCATAGCCTGTAAATCCAAGGCTTGTCCGACCGTTGGGAATGACAACTTCTTTTACTGTTTTAAAATTATCTCCTTTAAGTCCAAACTGCAGGACGTTGGTTACTGCGGCCTGAAAACCAAAGTCAGGCTGAATCATATTGAGGTGCAGTACCGTATCCTCTGCGTTATCTTTTGACAAGGTTACATTCGTTTTATCGAGGCTTAAAGTTGCTGGCTTTATGCTCTCCCCGCTAGCCAATATAGCGCGCGTCTCGTCTTTTTTACAACTTTGGAACGCCACGATAAATAGCAGCATGATTCCGATATAGTGTCTAATTTTCATCTGTTTAATTTTTGTTTTCAATAGCTGATGAAAGCCCGGGTAACTGACCATTCGCCAATGCGTCGAACAATAGATATTGCCCGGTTTCATCTGTCAACAATTGTCTTATTACAGGTAAGGCTACATTGACCGGAAGAGACTCGCCGTTCTTCCTGTCCGATGCTGATTAATTATAGCCTGGATTCTGTACAAGATTGGAGTTCGCAATAATATCCGAAGCAGGAAGTGGAAACAACGTCCTATACCCGGCAACTGCCTGACCTGCAAGCACACCACCTTTAAAAGGCCAGAGGTAATTATCACCCGTAAATTTGCCATAGCGGATTAAATCCGAACGTCTAAATCCTTCCCAGTATAATTCTTTCACACGCTCATTGAGAATATCATCCAAAGAAAGATTCGTTAAGTTCCCACTGTTGTTTCCATAGGCACGTACACGCAGTTTATTGACATAGTCCAGTGCTTTGGCCAAGCTGCCGCCAGAGCCGCCACGCAATGTCGCCTCAGCATAGATCAAGTTCATCTCTGCCAAACGGATCAACGGGAAATCCACCGAAGCAACGAAACCTTCAGCTGCCGGAGGAGCAGTTTTTCCGTCCTTGTTCACATTGCGGAATTTGGTAACCGCCAGCCCTTGCTTATAGACAGCGATATCTTCAATTTTAACGCTTGTATTTAAGTGAAACATTGCCCTCTTGTCCGTTGCTCCGCTGTAGTCTCCGAAAATCGTTGCGATATTGTCGCGTGTCCGATTTCCGGCCCAACCGCCGCCGGGTACACCGAAAGAAGTGGGATCCATGGTTGCGTCAATAGCTGCATTGATCAGATAAGTTGTACCACCCTTGCTCTGTGTTTTGGTTCCATCATAAGGCAGATAGAAAATAAATTCGGGGTTGTTCACATCATTATCCGCGTAAAAGAGCTCCCGATAATTTGTCCCCAAACTATAGCTCGAGTTCAGTACTTTTTCTGCGTATGTAATCGCTTCGGTATATTTCTTATTACCGGCACCCAGGTAAACTTCAGCGTTGAGGTATAAACGAGCTAACAGCCCCCATGCCGCAACTTGATCGACACGACCATATACATTCTGTTTGGCACCTTTTAGCTGGCCTGCAACTTCCAACAGCTCTTTCTCTACATACGCAAAAAGTTCAGGTCGTTTGATCTGGGGCGGCGACACTTTTCCGACAGGAGTTTCTTCGGTTACAAATGGTGGATTTCCAAACAAATCAAGCAGCACCCAATAATTATAAGCACGTAAGAATCTTGCTTCGGCACGATAATAAGCGATTTCTTTTTTATCGGTATCTGAAATACCGCGTTCGGCCAATTTAGCATCTGTACTTTCTCTTAAAAATTCATTGACAAGTGTGGCACTATAGACACAGCGGGTATAAAGACCACGGAGCATGGGATTGCTATCGTCAAAATCGAGGTAATCCAGTCCGCTAATCCCCGAATCATTGAGCCAGGCACAGGCGGCCTCATCGGTTGTAAGTTCCTGTGCGTTCCAAAAGAGGCGTAAAAAATCCGATGTACCGGCATCCAATCCTCCTAGATCAGAGTTATTCGGCCCCGATGTACTGGTTAAGGTCAATGATCCATATAATCTTGCGAAAGACGAGGTATAGCCTTTAAAATCACTGTAGGCTACATCTGCAGTTACGTCGTTGGTCGGTTTTAGATCCAAATCCTTATGGCAGCTGCTCAGTGCTATAGCCAGCAAGCATACACCTATATATTTATTTAATTTTTTCATTGTTATATCGTTTAAAAACTCACATTTACACCCAATACATAAGTCCTTGGCCTCGGATAAAAGCGATCGTCTATACCGTTCGATATCTCGGGGTCAACACCTTTATAATTGGTGATCGTAAATACATTTTGTACAGTTGCAGAAATCGACATTGAAGCGTTACTATTCCGGATAAATTTTCCAAGGTTATAACTCAGGTTGACATTATCCATTTTCAAAAACGAAGCGTTCTTGATGTAGTAATCACTTCTTAGCTGTTTGAGCAGAAAATTGGTATTAAAGAAATCCACAGGTGCATTATTGATCACCAAAACGGCCTGATCGTTGATATTTGCCCCGCTTCCCAAATTAGAGGAAACATTGTCGTAGACATAATTATCCAAATTTGCGCGCAATACCGTTGTTGCCGACCATTTTTTATAGCTGTATGCCGCCGTAAAACCCAAAAGATATTTCGGTAACGGTGATTTATACAGATAGCGATCGTTATCGCTGATAACGCCATCTCCATTACGGTCAACATAGACACCTTCGACAGGATGCCCCTGTTCATCATATACCTGTTGGAAAACATTGAAACTGTTTGGCATGAAATTAACCTTATGCGCCTGGATATTTCCGCCTGTACCACCACGGATACCACCGGTCTCTACAATAAAGTTCGGATCATCACTCTGTGTCAGATTGGTTACTTTACTCTTATTATAAGTTAGGTTAAAACCGATGTCCAAGGTCGAATTATCCGTTTTTAGCGGGACGAAGTGTACATTAAACTCCAGCCCCTGGTTTTCCATGTTACCCACGTTGGTCAACAGGAAATTGCTAAAGTTAGAGCCTACAGGAACGGGAATCGTGCTGAGCAGGTCTTTGGTCTTTTTCGAGTAATAATCCACGCTACCATAGACCCGATTGTTGCTAAAGCCAAAATCAACTCCGGCATTATAGGTTGTTGTATTTTCCCAACGAATGTCTTTATCGTAGGCCACAGGTGAATTTAAATAGTAGTATTCATCACCAAAGCGATACATCGACTCGTTGCCGCTGATGGTATAATTAGGCAAATAAGAGTAGTTGGCGATGCCATCTTGCTGCCCGGTTTTTCCATAACTTAAACGGAGCTTCAGTTCGGACACTGCAGCTATATCTTTTAAAAAGCCTTCATTTTTGGCGCGCCAGGTGAATCCTACAGAAGGAAAATATCCCCAACGGTTATCAGGACTAAAACGGGAAGAACCATCCGACCGTAAGGTTCCCGACAGAACATACCGGTTGTCATAGGTATAAATCAGACGCCCATAATAAGAGATCAACAGATTTTCGGGTTTATCAAAAGGTCGCGTTGGCTCATTTAGGATCTTATCACCTTCCGCATTTGTACGGTTAAAATTATAAACCTTACTGCTATTTTTATAGTAGCCATAGCCCAACGTCGCGTCTATCGTACTTTTGATTGTAGGTAATTCCTTATCATACTTTAAATAAAACTCCAGCGTTTTATTGTTGATATCGGTTTTATATTGGGTTCTTTCACCCCCTTCATTAAAATTACGTGCAGCTATCGCTGGTGTAAATGTGTTCCCTTTCGAACGCGCCAGATCGTATCCAACGTTTAAGTTGGCATGCAGCTCCGGCAGGAAATGAAAACTATAATCCACCTTTGCATTTCCAATACTTCTAAACACATCGCCATTATCTTTGCGTAAATCCAACAAGGCTAAAGGATTTCGTGGTGCATTGGGATTAGGTTTCCCCCCTTGAATCCACTCATAATACCCGCCAAAACTATTTTTATCATCCACATAGACAGGTTGGGTCGGGTCGAACTGAATGGCAGCTCCGATTGCGTCTTGCGTCGCAAATTTCGATTTTGACCAGGTACCACGGACATTTACATCCAATGAAAGATGGTTATCCAGAAATTTTGGCGTTAATGCCAATGCAGCAGTAGTTCGTTTTAAGTTATCATTTTTCAATACCCCATCCTGGTTCATATAGCCCGCAGATATACGGTAAGGCATATTGCCCGCTTTGGAAGCAATGTTAACGTTATTATCCGTTGTAAATGCATTGCCATAAATCACATCCTGCCAGTCGGTATTTGCTGTTCCCAACAACTTTTTCATGGCATCACTACCATTTGTATTGACATAATCGCGGATTTGATCGGCGTTGAGCAACTTTACTTTATTGGCTACGGTAGCCAATGAATTCTGTGTAGAGAAGTTGATCTGTGTTCCTGAGCGACTGCCTTTTTTTGTCGTGATCAAAATAACCCCATTCGACGCCCGCGAACCATAGATGGCTGTTGCATTGGCATCTTTCAAGATTGTAAATGTCTCGATATCATTTGGGTTAATCAAACTTAATGGGTTAGCTACCCCAGATACAGAACCACCTGCCAATGGAATTCCATCTACGACAATTAACGGATCGTTACTGGCGTTCAATGAAGCTCCGGTACGGATACGGATGGTGCTTCCTGCACCCGGCTGCCCACCACTTGTTGTAATCTGTACGCCTGGAACTTTCCCCATAATGAGTTGCTCCGGCGAGGAGATCTGTCCTTTTTGAAAATCTTTTGCAGATACTGTGCTGATTGAACCCGTCAGATCACTTTTCTTTTGTGTACCATAACCAATCACCACAACCTCTTCCAGTGCACTGGTATTGGATTTAAGGTAAAGGTTTAACGGCTGATGTCCATCGTTGACCTGGATCAAGGTATCCAGGGTCGCGTATCCGACCATACTTACTTTCAGACGTAATTTCCCTGTTTGTAGTCTATCCAAGCTAAAATCCCCATTCGCATTGGTAGACAGTGATTTTTGAATATCCTCGAAGCGCAGTGTAGCACCGACCAAGGAACTCCCCTTCTGGTCCATTACTCGCCCTTTTAGCGTTGCCTGTTGCGCAAATGCCGAAGCACTTACACCGAGTAGCATGCTCAGAGCCCAAAATGGACGTGATAGCTGTTTGTTCATAAAATAACTGTTTATTTATTTAGTTTTGTTTTGCTTATCAATTGGTACTGCCCGGGTAGGAGACTCAATTTTGACTGGCCAGACCAATTGAGCTCTTTTCCTGTAAAATTATCGACCCACTGCCCCTGCAACGCTGCTGGCAAGGCAAAGTCCACACTTTCTACACCAAAATTGCCAAGTACCCCTACTTGTTGTCCCTCCTTTTCGAGAACAAAATATTTAACGGCATCTTTCATAGCCGATGTCATAATCGTCCCGTTTTGGAAAATGCTATTTTTGGTTTTGAAACGCGTGAGTTTGGCGTAGGTCTCAAAGAGTTTTTTGCGATCATCTTGTTGTAGATAACTCCACAACAATGGTTTTTCGCCTGTGCGTCCATTTTCATCGATAGATACATCATAGCCGTATTCACCAAACTGCCAGATCATCTTAGGCCCGGGCGAAGCCAATAAAAACACGGCGGCCTGTTCCATACGTTTTAATGCCGTGCTGAGGTTCTTGATGTTATAACTACCTGACGAATTGCCGTAATTCAGGCATTTGAACAGCAGCCGCTGTTCGTCATGACTTTCCATATAAGACACAAACGAAGGTTGTGTCATGCCATGGCTCGAAGGGAATAATCTGCCTAAATCCGAGCCGTTGTTGGCATTCCAGCCCATTGCGGCCTCATTGAAGACCGCATTCATGTTGTTCCATAGCAACATCCCCGATTGTGCAAGTTCGGCCTCTTCCTGATCTCCGCCAAGATGTTCGAGAATAATATAACACGAGGGATCGATGCTGCGAATATGCTGCTGGTATTGCTTCAAGATAGCCACACGTGACGCATCGTAAGCATTCCATGCACTTAAATCACTTTCTGAAGTACCCGAATTTTTCTGTGTAAACCCTTTAGACAAGTCAAATCGAAACCCATCAATCTTGTACTCCCGCATCCAATAGGTCAATACATCCTTAACAAAAGTCTGTGTGTAACTACTTTCGTGGTTAAAGTCAAAGCCAACATTGAACGGATGCTTGGCAACCGTATTGAACCAAGGGCTATTGCCAGCTACGTTGCCCTGCTCAAAATAAAGCTGTACTAGCGGGGATTGACCAAAAGCATGATTAAAAACAACATCCAAAATCACGGCAATACCATTTTCATGACAAGCGTCTACGTAGGCTTTCAAGTCATTTTTCAAACCATAATATTTATCCAAAGCGCGGTGGAAAGAAGGATTATAACCCCAGGTCGAATTCCCCTCCGATTCCTGTACAGGCATAAGCTCGACCGCATTTACACCCAGCCGTTTTAAATAAGGCAAAGAGTCTTTCAATGTGGTATATTGATGTTGTTTGATAAAATCACGGACCAAGAGTTCGTAAATAACTAAATCACCTTGAGCTGGCTTATTAAATAGCGTGGTTTTCCATGAGTAAGACTTGGCTGGAAGATCCAATACACCAACTACTCCCTGCGCAGCAGCGGGATAAGTGGGTACAGCCGCCGCGGTCAGTCCGAGTGCCGCGTCGTTTTGCGGATCAAGAATCAGCTCAGCATAGGGGTCGGCGATATTCAGCTGACCGTCCACCAAAAACTGATAAGTCTGTTTTTTAGAGAAATCCAGATTCGATACGGTAACCCACCAGGTTTTGCCATCTGGTGTCTGGCTCATCGCATAGGCTGGTAACGCTTTATAGTTATTAAAATCGCCCAAGACATACACACTCGTTTTTAATGGCGCTGTGAGCGCAAAACTGACCTCCCCTTTTTCCCTGTTTATCGTTGTTCCGTTTGGATTGATGCCGATCGGGAGTGCGGCGATGGTAGGTTTTGATTGCACAAATAACTGTGCTTTACTGAAATATATTTTGCCCCCAGCCTCAAGACGTGCTTCAAGCTCGTGCAGGCCATTGCTCTGTAGGCTGAGCGATTTTTCTAATGACGGTACCGCAGAAGATTCAGCAAGCAATAAACCATTATCCCAGATACTGATTTTCCCGGACTGCGTTGCCTGTACTTTTAGCTTCAGATTATCCCCAACGGTGTACATCTGTTCCAGGGTAATTGGATCTGTGGGTTGCAGCGTAGGCGAAACAAAACGAATGGCCTGTGTATTGCTCGTTACAAGAGGAAGAAATAGATCTGAATTATTTTTGTTTCGTTGGACCAGCGACCCATCACCATTGCGGACTAAAAGTGCCATCTGACCAAATTCTCCGCCATTAGTCAGGTTAAAAAATTTGGAGGGGGTAAATGTGAATGAATATAAACCAGCAGAAACAAATTTAAGTTTATAGGCATTATCATTTTTAGACCAATCTGTTGCTACATGTTGCCAGCTGCCCCCATTGACAGGAATCAATCCGGCGTGTAGGTACAGGTCGGTAGTGCTTCCTTTTAAAGCCGCATTTCCTTTCGAAAAATCAAATTGAATAGTAATTTCCTGATCCCAGTAGATAAATGGGTCGGAAAGATTGAGCAAACCAGATCCCTGCTGTTCTATAACAGGAGGTTGCTCGACATCCACGATATCTTTCTTATTTGCACATGATGATAATAGGACAATCACCCAGAGATACCCTATTAAACGAGAGATATGCTTCCCCATCGATAATTAGCTTTACTTGGAATCTGAAATTGGGAACGTTCCCGAAATCAAGGTAAAAAGAAATCGCTTATGGCGATTGCTGGATTCCCCTATCCAATATTTTATACAAATTGATTATTTAAATACTTTCGGGAATGTTCCCGAAAGTATTCAAAGCTAAATAATGGGATTACAAAAAACAAATATTTTTTTTCTTATTTCAGGCTAGATTTTTGAAAAATAAGCTGGGAATCAAGGTAAACCGAATTAGCAAACTTAGTATTTTCGGGGTCTTCCATCTTATCCAATAGGTATTTTGTTACTAATTGCCCCATTTCATAGGCTGGTTGTTTCACTACGCTCAGCGCCGGGTCAATCAGATCGGCAATATCCAAACAAGAAAAACAAATGATTTTAAGATCTTCCGGAATACGAATTTCGAGCTGTTTGGCCACCCGTATACTCGAAATAGCAAGACGTTCTACCGAGGCAAATATGGCATCGGGTTTCTCCTGTTCGATCAGGTCGGCAATATCTTTCATATTCTGATCGGCATCATTCACCGTATCCAAAATAAGCTCCGGTCTAATCGGGATCCCCACTTCCTGCAAGGCCTTTTCGTAACCATCTTTACGCACCTTTCCGATGGAAACATTCGGATTGATTGCAAGATAAGCGATCCGCTTACAGGCATTATCGATCAGGTGTTTGGTTGCCAGGTAAGCCGAATCGAAGTCATTACCCGTAATATACCCCCCCTTCCAATCGTCGTATGCACGGTCAAAAAACATGACCGGAATACCGCGCTCTGCCAAAAGTTGTAAATGCGAATGGTCTTTACCCTCACCCGAAGCCGAAATGATAACGCCATCCACTCGTCCATTGGCCAGTGAACGTACGATTGAGGCTTCATTTTGCACCTGATGATCCGTCACATAAATTAAGGTATGATAACCCTTGGAGCGCGCCACAGCCTCAATTCCTTTGATGGCTTGCGAGAAAAACTTATTGCCAAATTCGGGAATAATAATCGCAATGGTCAGACTTTTATTTGCCTTTAGACTACTCGCATAAACATTTGGCGAAAAACCGATTTCTTCGGCCATAGCCAAAATCCGAGCTTTTGTCGCTGGATTAATGTCCACGTTATCCCGAAATGCACGGGAAACGGTCGATTTTGACAAGCCGAGTTTTTTGGCCAGATCTACTATTGTTAATTGCGACATATCTAGATTCCCTTTGCTGTTCGAATGTAATAATTGTTGGATACAAATAAAGCAATTATCTGTCCAGAATAGCAAATTTTCTTTTCAAGTTCTTCTCGACTCATACCATATTCGACCGTATCCAAGAGCTTTGCTTTTTTAGTTATCATGGTCATAAAATTCAATCAACTCAAAAATCTCCGGAATCTCTAAACTACGTGTCATTCCGGTAATATTTATTTTATATTTGTCGATATAATGCTGTGCGATCTGGGTTTTGGGTCGTAAGGAGTCGTCTATTTTAGCTGCCCCTACATTTTCTACTGATGCGGTTAATAACCTCACATGGATTCGCATCTCCTTTGAAATTCTTTCAAATGAAATCAAGCCCAATATATCGTCTTTCCCTTTAATCGTCAATTTGAATATTTCAAAAGTAGCTTCTTCATCCCAATTGAAGAAATACCTACCTGCGGGTAAGTTTTTGAAATCACTTGTCACAACAGGAGTAATTTCGATTAAATAGGACTGATTCGTAGCAACTTCGAATGCCAATTTCGGCCTGTCAAAAAATTAGTTTTACTTGATACCTTTTTCGGGCTTAGTTATAACTTTGTTCGATGCTTGTTCGGTGCTTCTTCGGTACTTGCTCGGTGCTTGTTCGGTACTTCTTCGGTTGTTAGCGAATAAATACCGACTAAACTCCGAGTAAGATCCGTTTATAAAACGAGTAAATAGCGAAGGTGACCATAAGAAAATAGGAGTTCAAACTTGTCAAGTAGGCAATTCGATTTCTATCACTAGTTATTGTCGAAAATAAGATTCTTCGGCACTAAATTGTTGTGGATTTATTGATCAATAAACATACAGACCTGACAAAAAAATCTTGTCAGGTCTGTATCGAAAACTTGTCTTAAAGACTAGAACTTTCTAAAATCCCATTCCCCGCGATAAGGGCGACTGCGCATGAGATTAGCATAGTCATTGTCGAACTGTTCTTTTTGTGGATTCCATTTTAAATCCTTTTGAAGTTCATACGCAATATTGATGGCATTGCACACTGAGCTCGTCCGGTGACCTATTTCAACATCACAGATAGGCTTACTTCTTTTTTTGATCGCATCAACCCAGTCCTGATAGTGATTATCACTATAATACAAACGACGATCAGAAGAAGTCAGTTTAAGATTCGCCAGATTTTCTGGATTCGAGCGGATAAATTCGCGGCTTACTTCAATCTTACCTTTTGCACCAATAAATTGGATCGCATTATGTACTCCCCACTGCACATGGTTTACCCGAACGCCATTAGCATAGCTAAACGAGAGCCCGCTATTGCTGTTGGCCTCCTTGGGTGGATTAAACTGAACAGGGCCCGATTCATCCATACCCAAGGCCCATTGTACGATGTCAAACATATGTGCACCCCAATCGGTGATGTAACCGCCACCAAAATCGCGGTAACCGCGCCACCAGGCCCATTTATCATCTTCCAAAGGTGGGCTTAATATCGGATTATAACCCCGATATGGTGAAGGTCCTACCCACATATCCCAATCGAGATAATCGGGGGCTGGCATAGAGGGAAGGTCACATTGTTTGACCGGTTCGCCCACAGAAACATTGATTTCCTTGATTTTGCCGATATAGCCATTGAGAACCAGTTCTGCTGCCTGTCTAAAATTATAGGAAGAACGCTGCATGCTGCCCGTCTGAAATACACGTTTATATTTTCGGGTTGCATCGACCATGGCACGACCTTCGGCAATGGTCAATGCAAGGGGTTTCTCACAATAAATATCTTTGCCAGCTTTAGCGGCATCAACTGCAATCTGCGCATGCCAATGATCGGGTGTAGCAATGACAACAGCATCAATATCTTTCCGATCCAATAGTTCCCGATAATGATGATAGGCCTTGATCTCGGTCTGTGCTTTTGACAATTCCGTTTGTTTTTTCGTTGTCGCAGCAATAAATGCGGCCAACTTATTACGGTCTACATCGCAGGCAGCCAGACTTGCGATTTCCTTGCAGCGATTGAGGCCATTCATCAAGGTATAGGATTGTTTTCCGACACCAATAAACCCAAGATTGATTCGATCACTTGGGGCAAGAAATCCATTGCCTCCCAACACAACGCGCGGAACAATTGTAAAAGCCAAAGAGGACACAATTCCCTTGGCTATAAATTCTCTTCTTTTCATTCTTTATGGATAGTTTATTTTTCTGCTTGCCTTATACGTATTTATCCGTTTCTTGGCGGCAAAATGGTTTATGTATGGATGATTTGTTCAGGTTTTCTTAAAGATAGTTTATTCTTGTATAGGAACCAAAGTAATCGAAGCAATCTCTGGCAAAGTATCGCCTTCGATGGCTGTAGCCTGCAAAATCACCTTGGCACTGGGCTCACCAATTACTTGCTGGGATACCTCAATGATCCCCATAGCCACTTCCTTAAATTTAGCTTCTTTTTCAGCTACGAATGTCCACTGGATCTGCTGCCCGAGTATCGAGAGTACAATTTTTCCGTGCTGCTTGCTATTCGCCAGATAATTGACGAGCACACGATACTTCCCTGGTTTTTGAATTTTGATATCCCAAAAAACTTTATCCGCAAGGTCTTTCCATTGACCAATGGCGTTCGGGCGGTTTGGATCATGGGTATGTGCACCAATAATTTTTAATCCCTTTCCTTCCTGTAATTTTGCATTATTTGCGTTCATCACGATACGTCCATCTGCCTGTGTTTGGGTCAGGCTTTCCTCAACAATTGGCTTTCCCTGGATTTCGACCACAATAACCTTCGGTCCTTTCTTATTGTCGAAGATATCGACAGGAATTGCTGGTCTTCCGTTTTCTAAAGTGGATTTTAAGTTCATTTTAGGTGAAGCTAGGGCGTAGACAGCCGTCACTTTATTTTTGATGGGCAGATTTATTTTTCCATCGGCCGGACGATCAAAAACATGCAGATACAGCTTCCCATTTTTTTGGGTACAATACCCCCAATCCAAGGCTTGGAAAGGACTCGCGGTGGTACCGTAAATAGATTCGCCATTGACCTTCATCCATTCCCCGATTTGCTCCATAATCCGCACCGCAGGTTCAGGAATGGCTCCGTCACCATCGGGTCCGACATTTAACAGGAAATTTCCCCCTTTACTCACCGTTTCCACAAATAATTGCATGATCTTGGGAAAGCTTTTCCAATTTTGGTCATGGGCGCTATACCCATAACTTTCATTCATGGTATGGCTTACCTCCCAGTACATACCCGGCAAACCTGTTGGTGGAATATATTTTTCGGGAGTTCCGATATCACCGTTCTTATTTTCGAGTCCGTTCCAAAATCGATTATTGATAATAATATTAGGCTGCCATTTGATCAGGTCTGTCAAAATATGCTTTGTCCCCCAGGCTTCCCCCTCATGCTGTTTACTGCTGAAATCGGGCCACAGCACGTCCAGCCGCCCATAGTTTTGTGCAAGTTCCTTGATTTGCCCGTAGAGATAGGCTTTGTAACGTTCATGATCTGGCTGATGCTTATTCACATTCGGGTTCAGCTGAAAAGCTTCATAAGAATCGGGATGCTGCCAATCCAAGAGCGAATAATAAGCTCCTACTTTCATTCCCTCCTGACGGAAAGCATCCATAATTTCGCGGTAAAGATCTCTTCCTTTCGGCGATAAATTTGCCGTACCCGTAACATCATTTTTCAAAGCATAAGGTTGCTGGCTATTGAACAGGCTAAAGCCTTCGTGGTGTCGGGAGGTCAGTACCATATACTTCATTCCCGTTTTTTTCGCAAGGCGTGCCCAGGACTTTGGGTCAAAAGAACCTAAAGTAAATTTTGGTTTCAGTACTTCGGCATACTGCTTACTGGGAATTTTCCCCCAGGTTTGTATCCATTCGGCATAATGTTGTGGATATTGTTTCCCTTCAAAAGAACCACCTGCAGCACTGTACAATCCCCAATGGATAAATAACCCAAAACGGGCCTCTTTAAACCATTCCATACGTTTATCTTGCGTCTCCTGCCAACCTGCAACACCTTCATACGGTGGCGATTTGGTCTGTGAAATAGCAACATCGGTCATACACAGCAACATTCCCACAGCTGCTGCACACTTCCATTTAAAAAAATTGATTTTCATCATGATATAGATTTATACATAAAAGTTCATTTATTCGGATTGCAAGCTATCGCCGATCAGAAACCCAACGCTTTAATTTCATCCTGAATAACAGCATATGCTTTGCTTGCATCTTCTACTGGAATTCCCTTGGATAGTCCAGGTCGTTTATGACCTGTATAGGTGAGCCATGCGTCTTTCATCATCGTCTGCCTTTTCAAAACAAGCGTATATAACTGGCGAAGTTTTGGTTGACTGCGCAAATTGTCATCCCATGCGCTTTCAATCGGGAAATCAGGCATCAGGTGCTGTACTATTTCCTTAGCCATTAGCCAATGCCCCAACTCTCCGGGGTGCACCCCATCTGCGGCCAGTTTAAACTGAGCGTCTTTCTCGATCTTAGCGTCCAAGTAGCGACGCATGGGAAAATGCAGATCTATGACTTCCCAGGACTGCATTTTGGCATAGTCGATAAGCCATTCGGCATAGCGATCTAATACTTTATTGTAGCCATTGAGCCGAAGCTGCGGATCATCATGTACTGGAGGTGTCATCCATAGGATGCGTTTGACGCCCTGATCGACCAAACGTTTGTGCAGACGGATAATTCCATTTTTATAGGCTTCAAAACGGATAGCATCAAAAGGGAGATAAATGCCGTCATTCATGCCATAACAGACGAAAACCACTTCAGGTTTGATTTTATCAAGCACATTGTCCAGTCGATCAAATAGACAGGGGCGTGGAAATTTTCCATCGGCATGATTCGGTTCACTGAGTCCAGAAACGGTCTCACTTGGTAACCCCGAATTAATAAACTGAGGTTTCCTTTTCGGGTGACTGCTCAGAAATAGGCTCTCGGTCATGGCGACATATTGCCCCGCGTAAGTAATACTATTGCCTAAAAAAAGTACTTTTTGTCCATCGCTCCAGCCAAAACTATCAGCTTTTTTCTGCCCAACCGCTTGCAAATACCATAAACTTAAGCACAGCAATAATGACAAAAAGCGCATTTTTTTTGTATTTAATAATAGATTCAACATCGTTATAATTGATAAAGCTAATAGTTGGATTAGCTTAGTTTTATTTTTAGCGCATAGCCCAAGCTGCTGTTTTGTATCTTCTTGGGTAATTTCAATTGCAATCCATGGTTATCCTGATGGAAATCGATCCGACCAACCCCTAAAATTTCCACTGATTTCACTTTAGCCTTATTTTGGTTCAGGGACTGTATGTTGACGATTCCATCTTTGGGTACTACAAGAGCCATCGCATATACAAAATCATTCTTCTGTGTAAACCAAAAATCCAAGGCTGTAAATGATACTTTAAATCCTTCCCTTTCCCGTTGCTCGGTATCTGTTATCCGAACTGTTGTTGGTCCCTCATGCGCAATGGTCCAGGGCGATGTCCCATAAACCGCTTCGGCATTGCGCCGCAACCATTTCCCTAAGATAGCAAGATTTTTCTTTACAGGTGTAGCTACATTTCCTTGTGCATCTGGTCCAATATTAAGCATATAATTTCCTCCTTTACTGACAATTTCAAGGAGCCAATACCTTAATTCATCCACATTTTTCCAGTCGTGGTCATAAGATTTATAGCCCCAGGAATGGTTGAATGTTCCAATGGCTTCCCAAGGTCTGGTAAAACGCTCAGAAGAGTCAGGAATCCGATTATCTCCAGGAATGGCATAATCGCCCATACCATTGCCAATTCGCTCGGAGACAATAACACGTGGATTACAATCATACACGGTTTTATAGAATCGAAAGCTCTGTTCTGCAGTCATCAGTCCCGGCATATCAAACCAGATATATTTTAGCTGTTTAAACCGCATCAAAATTTCCTTTACCTGAGGAATTGCTTTTTTGTTTAGATACGAAGCGAAAGAATTTTCACTGGGATCCCAAAGATTGGCACCAAAAGCATCGGTTTTGGCATGAACAAGATCATGCTGTGCCTTCGTTACCACATATTGCGCGTCGCTACCATCCCGCCAGTCGATATTCTGTGAATAATAGATACCAAAATCGAGTTTATACCGAAGACAAGCATCATAAAGTTCCTGAATGATATCGCGTTTAAAGGGCGTAGCCTGCTTGCTATTGAAGGAACTAACCGTTGAACCATATAGGGCAAATCCGTCGTGATGTTTACTCGTCACAACAAGATACTTCATCCCTGCATCCTTGGCCATTTTAACTATTCTATCGGCATTGAAAGATTGCGGGGAGAATTGATCCGCTAATTTGGCATAGGTAGACCGTGGAATTTTTGCAACCAGTTGAATCCATTCAGCAACACTCGGACTACCCAAATCTTCCATTTTTTGCCCATTCCACACCCCTGCCGGAATAGCATACAATCCCCAATGGATAAATAGACCAAATTTCTGCTGCTGAAAATCTTTTAATGCCTTTGCCTTCTGTCTATTCATCTCCTGCCATTCGTTCATTAATTGCGTAAGCTGATAGTTTCGCTTATTCCAGCGCGTCAATGCTTCTAAATAATAATAATCTGCATAGACTAAGGGGACGTCAATCTCCCCTTTATGCGGAATACTGCCCACACTATGCTTCAGCACAAACAAACCATTTGCTCCGACTTCACTGGAGTACTGCGGTGACCCCAATGAACGCAAGATCGTTTCGGCGACATCCAAATATTCCTGCTGTTGTCCAGTTCCCATGTAGTCAACCAACTCCAACAATGCCGAAGCAGTGACCGCCGCTGCCGATGCATCCCGTGGAATAGTCTCAAAATCTGCTTTACGATAATTCCAGTTTGGGGCAAATCCAGCTTGATTTACATCGAAGTCCCATTGTGGCACCTTATCTTGAGGCAGGCGCGGATGCTTTATATAAAACTCAGCCATTTTTAGCGCAGCCTGTAAAAACTTAGGGTCCTTCGTTTCACGGTACATCACGACAAACCCATACAATCCCCAGGCTTGCCCTCTAGCCCAAGCTGAATTGTCCGAAAAACCCTGTGCCGTTTCCCGGCTCAATACAGCACCGGTATTGGGGTCATAGGTAACCACATGATAAGAACTGTAATCTGCGCGATATTGATTTTTCAGCGTCGTTTCGGCGTGTCGAATAGCGGCATTACGATAAACAGAATCCCCAGATAATTTGGAAGCTAAAAAAAGAAGTTCCAAATTCATCATGTTGTCGATAATGACAGGGAATTCATACGTATGTTTACCATCCCAAGAGGAAAAGGTATCCCAAGACTTAATTGCACCAACCTTCGGATTGAAACGTGTCAATAGCGATTTGGCGCTCTGGATTAAAATTGATTTGAATGTAGTATCACCAGTTAACCGATAGGCATTTCCATAACTACAGTTCATCACGAAACCAATATCATGGTGCTGCGTATTATATTGATTTTGGCGTAATGAATTCGTCCATTTTAGTGCAGCGTCCCGCCACTGATCCTCGCCGGTATACTCAAAGACATACCAAAGGCAGCCTGGCCAAAAACCACCCGTCCAGTCCCGGATATCAGTAAAAGTTGTTTTCCCCTTGGGATCTGCCGATCGTGGATACTTACGCAGATCGCTATGATCTTTATACAACAAAGCGTACTGTCGCTGAGCCAAATCAAATCCTTTTTTTACCATATCGCTTGTATCCGCACGTAGAAAAAAAGGATGAAAAAGGCTCAAAAAATAAATAAAGTATAGGCTATATCTAAAAAAAATCATGTTTAGGTTCATTTTATATCCATAAAACTAATCGATCCAACCTGGGTTCTGCACCAGGTTTACGTTCATCTGTATTTCTGAGGTCGGGATAGGCCATACGTTCAAAAAGTCACCCTTATAGCTATAATTCCCAACATTTGTCCCCCAAACCTGCTTACGTCCATTGCCTGCTTGAAACACCTTCTCTTTCCAGGTTCCCCAGCGCAATTCGTCAAAGTAATTGATTCCCTCATTCGGGAACTCAACCCGACGTTCATTACGAATACGCAGGCGTAAGTCTTCCTTCCCACCGACGGCAGTTGAAGCATTAGCATTTAAAAGTGCTACACCTGCACGCTGACGAACTTCGTTAACTTTTGCTATAGCTTCATTTAGTTTGCCCTCTTCATTCAAGGCCTCGGCCCACATCAATAAAATATCAGCATAGCGGAAAATCGGAAAATCGATAGGACCATAATTGCGATCCACAATCTCATTGACTCCTTCAGCGACAAATTTTCGATAGAAATAGAAGAAATTGATCTGTGTATCGCTCTGAATATCGCCGTCTACCTGTGCCTGCCCGCGAAATGGCCAGCGCATAAATTGAAGACTTTCAACATTCGTAAAATTATAGGCACCCCTAAAAGTCGAATAAGGCGTCACGACATTGGCCTGCAAACGGGGATCACGATTTTCATAGGCTTTTTTTATACGCTCCTCATTGCCTTGCGGTAGGTAAAGACTCATCTTTGCACCTCTCAACGTTGCAGCAGCTTTCTCGGCCTCCGTGAGATTGTTGCGCAGAAAAAACACCTCCCTTTCATTTTCGGTTAGACTGCTGTATCCTGGAATAATTTTATCCCATTCAAACTTAGAACCATCGTTATTTTCATAGAGATCGACCAAATGTGGTGAAGGCATGTAATAATTCCAGCCACGCGAATAGACCGAGGGCCAACCACAAAACAATTGCATATTATTTCCATAGCCTGATTCACTCCGATGCTGAATAGAAAAAATCATCTCAGGACACTGTTCATTAGCTTCTTTAAACAAAGCTTTATAATCTCCGAAGAGTGAGTGGCCAGCATCTTTTACTTTTTGAAAATCTGCCGAAGCTTTTGTCCAATCTTTTCGATAAAGATAAACTTTACCCCGTAAGGCATAAGCTGCCGCCTTTGTTGCATGGCCATAATTCGCATTCCCCGCAGGATAACGATCAGGAAAATTAGTTTCTGCGATACAATCGTTCAAATCAGCTAGGATTTGATTCCAGACATCATCTTCCGAACTACGTCCTTTGACGGCTTCGGCTGCAGTAAACGGCTCAAGGTAGATGGGTACCCCTTTGTAAAGCTGATTGAGCCGAAAATAAAAGTAAGCACGTAGAAATTTAGCTTCCGCAATATATTTCGCTTTCTTTTCTGCTGTAGAAGGTGACTTTAGGGGAATATTCTTTAAGGCATCGTTTGCTCGTTGAATACCTTCATATTGAATCTTCCAAACATTCACAAATAATGGATCGCCGGCGGTGATGGTACCTGTCAATAAGGGTTCATCAAAACGTGCCTGCCCAGTATAGGAGAAACGGTCAAACTGATAAAGTTCATAAGGTGAGATCAGTCCGCTATGCCCCATTAAGAGTCGAAAGGAACTATAGATCCCCGCAATCCCTAAATCAGTTAAATTGTCGGTTGTCCACATCGTTGCGGTGGAGACCGATGAATATGGGGAGGTATCCAAAAGATCTTTTTTGCAACCCAATATACTTGTTAGCAATACAATTGCTATTATTTTTTTCATCATTTTCATTGTCATTCGAATTAAAAGGTAAGATTCAAACCCAGTGAATATTGCCGCATTGAAGGGTAATTTGTTGTTGAACCTATCTCAGGATCTAAACCAGGATATTTCGTAAATGTCAGCAAGTTTTCACCCGCTAAATAGATCCGTAATTTTGCAATTGATAGACGGTTTGCCAAGCTTTCTGGAAGCGAATAACCCAATTGTAGGTTACGTAGTTTCACAAAAGAAGCGTTATACAAATAATAATCACTGGTACGTCCATTCTGTGCATCTGTCACTCCTTTTAAGCGTGGATAATAACCAGCTATCCGGTTGTTGGGATCGGAAGGATTTGCGGCATTATAATAGTAATGGTCATTTGCGACCAATGCCGGTACCGATTTTCCCTGCGCAACGATGGATGAATTGAGATAGAGTTCATTCCAGTAATACGACATACCTGAAGAAGCGGACCAAATCATGGATGCATCAAATCCTTTATAGGCCATATTGATACTGAGGCCGTAATTGAATGCTGGAGTTTCTCTTTTGCCCATAAACTTTTGATCATAGACGTTCCCGTAGATACCATCATCGTTCATATCCGAATAGATCAAGTCACCATACCATATCTTGGTAGGGTCTATGCCATCGGCAGGCTGAAATGAATAGCCAGCAGCGACCATAGCCTTCAACCATTCCATATCCTGTTCCGTCCGGATCATACCGTCGCGTGGCCCTCCATTTTTATCGACAGAACCATCCGCTAAAAAATGGCTTCCCGAACCTCGGTATACATTGTACAAGTAAAATTCATTGATTTCGTGCCCTTCTAAAATACGCTGGTTGACACCGTTGGAAACCATACCGATATTGGACTGGTAAACACGATTACCCGCCGCATCCGTTACATAGCCCTCCGACAATGCTCCTTTATATTTTTCCACCCGATTGGTATTGTAGGCAAAGTTGGCCGAAATTCCATAGTTAAAACCGTTGATTTTATTTTGGTATCCCAGCGTCAATTCAATCCCCCGCTTGCTAACTTCGGCAATATTCATGGTTGCTGCAGTAGCAGTTCCAGTTGTCGCCGGAATGGTCGGAACATATAAGATTCCATCGGTATAAGCACGGTAGGCATCAAATTCGACCGTTAATTTATTTTTCAATGCCGTGGCTGTAAAACCTACATTTGTTGTTGTGGTCGTTTCCCAGTGTAAAAGATCGTTTCCTAGTTTAGTCTGTGCCAAACCACGAACAGCCTGATTATTGAATGAATAGTTTACCGTACCATACGAGGGAAGATGATCGTAATTACCCGGAGAGGCATTATTTCCGGTTTTCCCCCACGAGGCCCTTATTCGCAAGTCATTCACAAAAGCTTTGAGTGGACTCATAAAAGATTCTTCCGAAATACGCCATCCCGCAGAGAATGCCGGAAAGAGCCCCCAGCGTTTGGCGGTTCCAAATCGAGATGATCCATCGTACCGTACCACCGCTTCCGCAAGGTATTTATTAGCGTAAGCATAATTTGCACGACCAAAAAAGGACCGCAAACCGTAGTCAAGCTCATCACCGGTAATGGAACTCATTGTCGTCGCCGAATTAAATGTTGTCAGGTCTGGATGCACAAGCCCAAGTTTGGCCGCTCCGATATTATATTGGTTAAAATACTGTTCATTATACCCCAAGATGCCGCCCACATCGTGTTTACCAAAAGATCCTGAATAACGCAATACATTATCAACGATCACATTGTAGCTCTTGGTTAACCCATACTGGGTGGTTATTTGTCCCGCAGACAGCGCCGCAGTACTTAATTTGTTGGTTGCAAAATTCCATTTCTCATAAGGCACCTGATGCGAATTCGTTTCGGTATAGGCATGGTTATAATTTACCCTGGATTCAAACTCCAAGCCTTTCATGAGATTTAACTTCGCAAATATTGTGGTATTGAATCGATTGACCTGGTTCTTTCCACCCATCCCATTTAGAAAAGCCAGGGCATTGTTTGCAGTAGCCGATTCTTCGGCCGCAGCCGGGAAACCATAGACCCCGTTGTAGAAAGGATAAACTCCTGGCACGGTTTGGGTCAGGTAAGAATATGCTGTGACCACATCGGCGACACTCAAATTCTGCATATCGCCAAAGGTCTGGGTACCCACAGTTAAAAACTTGGCAACTTTAGACTGTAAGTTAATACGCAGACGTATCTTGTCTGCTCCAGTTTCGGGCATCGTCCCCGGATTGTTGAAATAGCCCACTGAAAAGAGGTATTGCGTTTGCTCACTGCCACCATTTAGAGAAAGATTGTGATTTTGTAAAAGTTTGCGTTGTCCAAAAAGCACATCGCCCCAATTGGTATTTGGATAAGCGACTTCATTGGGAATACCAAATTCTGTTAACCCTGTTGGATTTTTCTTCGCTTCTTCCCAGAGGTTGATTGTTGCATCGGTATAAACAGCCGCTTGCCCTAAATTTTTGAAGCCTTCATTAACAAGGCGCATATGTTGTGCGTAATCGGTAATAAATTCGGGTACATTATTGGGGCGCAACAGCGAAACCATGCCCGTATAAGACACATTATTTTTTCCCTTGGCTCCCTTTTTTGTCGTAATTAAGATAACGCCATTCGACCCCAAGGATCCATAGATCGCTGCTGTTGCCGCATCTTTTAAAATCGAAATTGACTCCACATCATTGGGATTAACGGCATCCATAGATCCGACAATACCATCGATCACAACCAAGGGAGACGTATTGTTTAAAGTTCCTTTTCCACGAATCAGTATACTAGCACCGTCTGCACCTGGTTTTCCGGTTGCGGCCTGTACGTTAACGCCCGCCGCGAGTCCAGCCAATGAAGAGCTAAGTGTGGAGGTTGACCTATTCTCTACCGAACTGCCGTTCACGGTTGATACGGCACCAATTACATTTGCGCGTTTCTGGCTTCCATACCCTACGACGACCACCTCATCCAGACCACTTACCTCCTCCTGAAGTACAATGGTTAATTCATCATTTCCAGTGACACTTTTTTCCAAACGTTGATAGCCTATGTTTGAAAATACCAAAGTGCCATTTGCCGCCGGTAACTGAATTGTAAACCTGCCATCCTGGTCCGTGACCGTAGAAATATTAGCTCCCTTCACTGTAATGGTGGTTCCTACCAGGGCTTGTCCTTTGCCATTAACGACTTTACCAGCAATGCTCCGCTGCTGGACTTCTTTGCGTTCGGTATTTGGCAGATTTCTCTTGGGTTTTATCACGATCACCTCATCTTTTTTGATCCACTCCAGATCCAAAGGTGCTACGATAGCATTTAATGCATCTTCCAATTTGGCATGCTGTATATTGACTGACAAACGTGCCTGAGCCAATGACTTGCCGGTTAAGAAAAAATTAACACCACTCTGTTTTTGGATATCGCGCATCACCTGATTTAAGGTAACATGCTTTGCGGTTAAGTTTATGGTCTGCGCATTTCCCTCTGCAAACAGCTGCATCGCGGTCAGTAAAGAAATGAGTACGATCAATTTCATAATCAGTATACTTCGTAAAGTTAAACTCCACGGGTGTAGCCTAACAAATGGATAAAAAATCATATGTTTGTACGGTTTGTATGTTATTTATAAATGGTTATCAAAAATTTGCCTTTGGGCAACACTTGTAAGTATATGCATCCAATTCAAGGCAGTGCCCCCCAGCACTGCCCTTTTTGTTTTGCTTATACCCTTTTCCGGATTAAGTGGAATCCATGATCATTTCTTTTTTCATCTTTATTTAGGGTTTTAATTACAACGGTCTAACATATAGGATATTCTTTTCATCGCTTTTGCTCAGCTCAAAACGCAACCCACCTTCTTCCAATACGTCAAGTACGTCGCGGAGCGGCTTGCTTCGTTTTATACGACCATAGAAATGTGTTTGCGGTACCTCGCCTTTATACTTCACTTCGACATTATACCAGCGACCAATCTGCTGCAGTGCATCCGAAAGCGGTGTTTCGTCAAAATAAAACAAACCTTCTTTCCAAGCGGTAAAGGGTGCTGTATCCACATTTGCGAGCTGTATTTTTCCGTTATTGGTATTGGTCGATTGCTGGCCTGGCAGCAGGTATATCGCTTCTGAATATCGTTTATCGTTCGATAATTTAACCTTCCCATTGACTAAAGTCGTTTTAATCGCTGTATTATCGGGATAAGCATTGACGTTAAAGGCAGTCCCGAGCACCTCAATTTCCTGTCCTTTACTCAGCACTTTGAAAGGTCGTGCGCTATCTTTCGTCACTTCAAAAAAGGCCTCGCCTTCCAAACGAACTCTTCGTTCATTTTTGGCAAAGCTCATCGGATATTTTAGCGAAGAGCCCGCATTGAGCCATACTTTTGTGCCATCGGGTAAAGTAACCTGGTATATCCCCCCTAGCGGAGTGGCTAACTCCAATACAACCTTACTTGGATCTGCCGCCATCCCCTGTTTATCTAATGCCGCAGCAGCGATAGACTTTCCATTTTCGTAGGTAATACTTTCTCCCATCACAATTCCCGATGCCTGTTTATCGAGTTCTAAAAGTGTGCCGTTCGCTAAACGAAGGGTAGCACTGTTTCCACCAGGCTTTACAACAACACCCGTTGTGTCTTGCATCCTCACGAGGTTAATGTCTGCCTGAACAGGACTGGTCTGTTGCTGCCATAATAGCATTGTAAAAATAAAGAGCAACAGGCAAGCCGCCGCAGCCCAATAGGGCCAAACGATTGAAAACTTAGGTTTATCGCGCTCCTCTGTGCCTTGCTGAATTTGCTTTTTGATATTTCCGAGCACTATTTTTTGCCTGGATTCACTCATTTTCCCTGCAGCAGAAGGCTGAAGCAAACTAGCGACTATAGCCTGATCGATGGCATCCTGATCCCCGATGTCGGTAGCAGAAAGCGCATGCTGTAGCCATTCGATCTCCTCAAGCGAACAGTTCCCTTCTTTATATTTTTGAAGTAATTGGTCTATTTTAGATTTATTGGTCTCCACTGAGCTGTATTTTTAATAGTAAATACACACTTCGTAGCATAAAGGTCTGCTCCGGAAAAAAAAATAATTTGCAGCATGTAGAAAATTAATTTGCAGCATGTAGAAGCAGAATCATTAGTAGGGCCGAGAAGCCATTGTCCTGCAATGCACCATGTCGGATAAATTTATTTGCTTTAACAATATGGTCACGAACAGTAGCAATAGAAATATCCATTTCTTCGGCAATCTCCTTATAGCTTTTACCTTCAAGCTTAGATAACCTAAATATTTTTTGGCGTTGTTTGGGCAATCTGCTCAACAAGTCTTCTACCAGGACCATGGCCTCCTTGGAATCGAGCACCTTATCAATGGTATTTTCAGATTCCAATGCGCCATAGGCGAGCTGGACTTCAGATTCCATCTCCAATTTCAGGCGTCGTTTGAAATTAAATGTGATGTTACGCGAACAGGTAAAAAGAAATGCTGCAAAAGATTGTTCAGGATCTATTTTTGACCTATTTTCCCAGATACGCAGAAAAACATCCTGAAGTAAATCTTCGGCACTAGTTTCATTTTTCAGAAACTTAAGGATATTGGCATAGATAATCTGGCTATAACGATGGTACAAGATATCAAAAGCCTGCATATCTCCATGATGGAGTTGGCACAAGAGTTCCTTCTCAGGCAGATTTTGATTGATGTCCATAATTGATTATTCTAGCCATGAAGTTAATTACTTCGCTGCAATAATTCAAATGAAATTTCTGAACACCAGTAAACTTATGTTATTTTTTTCTTAATTTGCAGTAGCTAATCCCCCCATAGCGATCAAACCAATCGATAAACGTATCCATTTAGAACCATGCAAAATTTCATATATCTATTTTTTGGCTTACAGGCCCAAACCACTCAATTTTTAAAAATAGGATTGACCTTGTTTATAGTCTGCCTATTTATTTGGCCTTCACATAGTCATGCACAATCCTTAATGCACCCAATTACCCAGGTCAATTATGTAAAATCACAAATCAACAAAAAATCCGAACCTGTATATACTGCATACACGCAGTTGATTAGGCTGGCCGATTCTCTTTTATTGACTGACCATCATGCTGTTGAAGATTTTAGTGTACCCGGCTTTTACAGCGATAAAGAAGGCCAACGTGCTATGGCAAAAAAGCTCCATGCGGATGCTTTTGCTGCCTATTGTACGGCCTTGGCCTATACCTTAAACGGGGAGCAAAAATATGCATCCAAGGCCTTATATTTCATTAACTCCTGGGCCACAATCAATAAAAAATACAGTCAGTTTGACGGACCAGTTGTGCTTTCTTATGCGGGAGCCGGATTGATGATTGCTGCCGAATTACTTAAAAACGATCCCCTTTGGGCGAAGAAAGATCGTGATCATTTTAAGGTCTGGACCATCGATGTCTTTCAAAAAGCGACACATTTCTTACGCGAAAAATCCAATAATATTGCGGATTGGGCGAGGTTTGCGAATCTACTTTCGGCAAACTTTCTTGATGACCAAAAAGAGCTTTCTTTTACAATAGCCTTAATCAAGGCTGATCTCTTTGAAAAGATCGCAGCTGACGGTCATCTTATTGAGGAAGTAAAACGGGGTGAGAAAGGTTTATGGTACACCTACTTTTCATTAGCACCATTGACAGCCTCCATGTGGTGCATACACAATGCCACCGGAGAAAACCTATTTACCGCCACGAAGGACGGAAAATCGGTCACGCAGGCCCTTGACTATTTATATTATTACAATCAACATCCAACTGAATGGCCTTGGTTTAAAAATCCGGACGTTGACATCCTGGACCGGACAGCAGGAGTTTGGCCCTCCAATCTCTTTGCGGCCATGAAGGATATTTATCATACATCGAAATTTGATCCTTATCTTTCAATGTACCGTCCAATAGTTTACAAAAAAAATCATTTTGCGTGGACTTTCCCCACACTAATGCCAGCACACTTGCACCTCGAAAATAAGACCAAGTAGCGAAGTATAAAGCGATCCTTGTCTTATCAAGGATCGCTTTAATGGCAAAAATCCAGCTCTTATCTCTTAAATGCAGAAATACCGATTTCCTGAAACTCCAACTTTTTATCTCCCACGATACGCAGCTTGGTTATCGGCTTGTTCGGAAAAAATAAACTGGTCATTACCGTTAGCCCCTCGTCTGCAAAAAGTTCCACAGAGCTCACATCAACATACAAACTGAAAGAAAGTGCTCCCTTATTTAGCAACCGTTGTGCCAAAGCCGTCTTTGGAAATTCTCCATTAAAAGACACTTCACCGGACTTAGAACGATCGATATAATAGGCATTTTGATCTTCACGATAACCAATAACCAATTCGTCGCCATATTCATTCGATAAGATGACTTTAAAAGCCTGCCGTTTCAAATCTTTAAGGTCCAAACGGTACGCTTGTGGGAGATGTTGCTCGAACGAAACTTCCTTCGTTCCACCGCCATGGTATTTTTTTAGCGGACGAAATGCGGTTTCAATTTCTTTGGGCACAGTACTCGCAACGTAGAATGACTGTCCAACTTTTCCTAAAGTTAAAACACGAGGTATGGTTGAGGAAGAACGCCATTTTGTGGTAGGAACCACATTGGCATATTGCCAGTTGCTCATCCAGCCAATCATCAGGTGCCTATCCCCTAGGTTACTCCAGGTTACGCCAGCATAGTTATCGGGTCCCCAATCCAACCACTTTATTTTAGTATCCGTTGTTCGGAACTGATGCCCATCAAAGTCACCCACAAAATATTGTGTCACCGAGCCACCGTTGGGTCCACCTGGATTGATGCTCACCAGCAAAACCCATTTTGTAGCTCCTTTGTAATCCATGGGGATAAGATCAGGGCATTCCCAGACACCGCCATGGGCACCCACCTCTTTGCCAAACTCACTTTCCTTCTGCCATGTTTTCAAATCTTTGGAAGAATAGAAAGTAATACAATCTTTTGTAGCCAAGGTCATAATCCAACGCTGGCTATGCACATGCCACATCACCTTTGGATCTCTGAAATCCCATATACCAGGGTTTGGCAATACCGGATTGCCTTTATACTTTGTCCAGGTAAGGCCCTTGTCCAAACTATAAGCCAAACTTTGATTTTGATGCAATCCTGTTTTTCGATCCTCTTCCTGATGATTGTGATGGGTAAAAATGGCGACCATAGCACCTTTTCCAAAACCTGCCGTGTTATCTTTATCGATTACAGCACTTCCAGAGAAAATAGTCCCCAAACTATCGGGGTACAATGCGATCTTCTGCTCGTCCCAATGGATTAAATCTTTACTGATCGCATGGCCCCAATGCATAGGCCCCCAAACGGGTTTTTCGGGATTATGCTGAAAAAAAAGATGATAATTACCGTTCAGATAAACCAGTCCATTGGGATCGTTCATCCAGCCCTGCTGTGGGGTAAAATGGTAAAGTGGGCGATACTTCTCTTCGGGATCCCCTTGTTTATGCTGTCCCGTCTGTGCCAGACTTGTACCAAAAACACCTAGCAGGAGCATTAAAACACCGTATTTCTTTAATCTTATCATTTTTCTTTTGTTTACATTTCTAATTAGGTTATTGTTCGCTTCAATAGGCAAATATCGTCTCAATTGTCAGGAAGATTTTTCGATTTTCAACCCATTCACTTTTACTGTTCCTTGATCCGCGAAAATAGTCCAAGGGTTTTGATCCATTTTATAGATCCGGTTGGTAAAAGCAACACGATCATTCACATATACGATACCAATCGATTTTTCAATAATAATTTTCACGTTAAAAATCCGGTTGGTCGGTACTGTAAGTGGCGTAAAATTGAGTTCTGTTTTGTTTCCGCCGCCATCGCGTGCCTCCTTGTTCATAAACAGTGCCGGCATATTCCAACGATTGGATGAAGTCAGATCAAAAGCAATGCTATACACTTCGGTCGGATCATCACATGCGCCAAATGAAAAACCAAATTTGCTGGATTGGGAAGCATCAATGGTCATGGTCACTTTCACGGATGAAGTGTTCCGGTTAAATTGTGCATAACTTCTTCCGCCCGATTGCGCTGTCAAACTATAGGTTTTATTCGATTCGGAAACTTGACCAACATCGCTCAGTTTTTCAAAGGCGACTTCCTTATTGAATTTACTGTTTAGGGCTTCCGGAATTTTAGGATATAAACGCCCTGAAGCTCCCTGAACCAACTGGTGTGAAATTAAATTTCCAGACCAGGGCAGTTCGTTGTTATTATTTACTGTTTGCCCGGTTGAACACCATCCCGAAAGATAACGTGTCGTACCGTCGCTAGCCGTTTTGCCCGCATAGAGATAGCGGCCGTCGAAGGTTTCATGATGTCCTTCGCTATCCCGACAGATCGTCCAGGGGCCATCCGGGGAATCCGCAACACGATAAAATGTCTTGCGATGTTCATCCCGGTTGATCCGCGAAAACAAGAGATACCATTTATTGCCCATTTTAAATAGGTCCGGGCATTCCAATAGTTCTGCATCTGTTTCGATTCCATATTTCTCCACTGTCCCTGTGGTCGCAACGAGCGGTTCAATCATAGACCAACTGCTTAAATCTGTCGACTGATAACGTGCCAGCGTTCCTTTTCCGTCTTTTCGTGTCGTGACTAACATGACGTAGGCATTGCGGCCTTCATCCCAATAAACCTGTGGATCACGAAAATTATTTTGATCATAGCCCGCTGCAGCCTGCAGCGCCATTGCTGGTTGCTTTGTCCAATTCATTAAATCAGTTGACGTAGCCAACATAATCTTTTCCGCAGGCGTAAAAACATTGTTATGCCCCGTATAGAAACAGTAATACAATGTTCCTTTTTTAATAAAACTTCCTGTTCCGATCCATTCATCCTGACTCCCCACAGCACCCGACGACAAGACTTCGGTATAGCCCTCAAATGTTCCATAGTCACTTGTCCGCGTACTATAAATCGGATGCCTGTTGGCATTTTCATACAGATAAAACAAGTAGAACTTGTTATCGTTGGCATTGTAGTAAGGCATGGGATCGCCCACAAACCCCTGCTGGGGTCTGTAGAACCTTTGATAGGGGCCCGCCTCCTGCCCCGAAATACAAGCCGTAGAACTATCCACAGGCAGTATTTCCATGGGCCTATCCAGCCCTGTCGAACTCTCGTCCCCATTCTTGCAACTTGTCAACAAGCTTAGCAAGAATACTGTCGGAAGCAAATATATCTTTGGTCTCATGATCTAAATCTTTCTATTAATCCCTGATTAGCTATCATTTTTGCTTTTATAATAACTTGTTTTGTTTGTATTCGATTACTCTTTAGGTAATGCCTTCAATTCGTCCCAGTACATCCGTTGGGTAGGAAATGCCACGGGCTGTCCATTAGGATGCTCATGTGGCATTACCAGTATATTGTTAATGATAGCCTTTCTTCCGGCAGGAATCTGAAAAACCAATTCTTGCCACTCACCGACATGATCTTTCGAATAATTGGCACGCAACCAATCTTTATTCTGTTCGCCATCCGATTGAATTTCCAATTGCACATCACCAGCTACATCTTTCAATACCATCATCGAGAAACGCCCGTATTCTGCCGGATTGATCGTCACTTTATTTGCATTCCAGAGCGCTCCACCGTGCCAGCCTTCACCAGTTTTATTGTCCCGTACAAAAGACGCACAGAAGGGTGTTGCATTAATTCCAGTGGTTTTCGGATTGGGATAAGGTGAATCTACCGTAGTCACCCCTAACCCGTCGAAATGTGGAACGCTGGTTTCACCATTATAAATCATAAAAATTTGTTTGGGTTCTGTACCCAATAGGGCAGTTACCGTGTATTGGAAAGTTTGCCCCATATACGCAAGGCTGTATTTTATGGGAGAACTTAAATCTACGGGCCCACTCTGATTGGGCGTTATGCTTGCTCCGGCTGTAAATTCTAACGCAGGTGATAGGTTCTTTAGGTCTGTCCCCAGGGGTAGGTAAATTTTAATGCTTTTATTTTTCTGATCAATGATCCCTGATTTTTCTCCGATGCGGAATGCCGTTATTTCTGCTTTGATTTCTTTGACGGTTACTTGGTAGGTATTAAATAGATTACCATTAAAAACGCGGTAAGTAATCGGTGTTGTGCCAGAAAATGAAAAATTCTGGGCGATGCCTGAAGCTGGAGCAACCTTTGCATTGCTGGGCAATTCAATTGTCGGAGCCACCGCCGAAAGATCTGTACCTTCAGGAACCATGACAAGAATGGTACCTTTTGCCTGATCTACTTTCCCAATGGTATTGCCGACCTTGAAAGAAAGTATATCTACATCTGCACTCAAATTGAGTGTACTCTCAGCATCACGCTTGCAGGCCGCGAAAAGCCCGATAAGTAGGATAGTAACCCCTACTTTTATATAATTGTTTAATGTGTTCATTGGAATAATTGGTTATACTAATCGTTCAACAATAAATGCCTATTTAATAGCCTGGATTTTGTTTGTACAGATACTTACTTAATCTGATCTGTGCTTCGGGAATCGGTAGATATTCATTCCTATCTGCTGTAAAATGTGCCGAGGAATAATAAGATCGACGTGACTTTTCTACATCATAATAGGCATTCATGGCCTGGTCTGCAATTCCCCAACGTACCAGATCAAAGAATCTTCCATTTTCCATCGCAAGCTCCAAACGTCTTTCCCAACGTAACGCCTTCCGGGCATTTTCTTCGGTCCATACAATATTATCTCCATTTTTGTACGTTTCGATCAGCGTTTTATCATTTGCATATCCCGTAAGTGAGGTGCTATTTTTTGCGCGCCTACGCACTTGATTGATCAATGGCAGTGCTTCAATCGAACGATGCAGCTCGATAAGCGCCTCTGCCCGCATCAACAGCACATCGGCAAAGCGCAATACAATTCGATTCTTTGTATTCGCATAGAAGGGTACCATGGGGACAAAACAATCACAGTCGGGATCAACATTTTCTTTTAACGAGGCGTAAACAGCATACTCCGCCGGATTACGATTCCAGCTTTCTTCGTATGTTCTTTTGCTACTATACTTGTACGGTAAGCCCGGAATTGCAACTGTATGGAATAACCTCGGGTCGTACTTCTCGGAGGTATTAAAGCTATTCAACGCATTATAATTATCCAGTGGTAGACCTTTACCCGTTGTGCGAAACGCATTGACAAGGCTTTGACTCGGTTTATTGAAATCACAACAGCCCAGCCCCATAGGTACAGATAGTACATCAGAAAAGTTAACACGCCCAAATTTTGTCCCGTCATCTTTTGAAAACTGAACTGAAAAGAGCGCTTCTGTCCCATTTTCATACTTGCCCGGCAAGAAGTTAAATGCAAAGTCGGTTTCCAGCGTATGGTTCGATGAAAGCACAATATCCGTATTTTGTACAACCTTTTCCAAATCTCCCGCATCGATACCCGTCACCATATTACGTTCGGCATTGTCTTGACGGTATCCCTTATACAGGTAGGCTTTGGCGAGATAAGCCGCAGCGGCGATACGATTGGCCCGACCGACCTCCGTTTGCACAGCAGGAAGATGATCTACCGCATACTGAAAATCCGCTACAATCTTTTGCCATAATGCATCGTTGCTTAGGGCTCTATTCGATACGGTTTCATAGCTGTCTACTGGTACATTTTCATCGATATAAGGCACATATTTGAAAAGGATCTTGAGCATAAAGTAAAAATGCCCCCGAAGAAAGCGTGCTTCACCCAGTTTTTCTTCCTTCCCATCGAAATTATCCATTTCCTGTATGGTCTTGATTGTTGTATTGGCACGCGAAATTGCAACGTACAATTGAAACCACAATTTATCCAACTCCGCGAAATTGGTTGTAATGTTATTTGAGACCTCAAGAAAATGAAAGGTCTGGATATCCTGTGGTCCCGATCCGCCTTTATATGCATCGTCCGACCGAACCGTACCATAGGGCCATAAGCTAAAAGGGACATCATAATGATCATTGCCCAAAGCGGCATAGGTCGCTGTCAATAATCGTTCTGGCTCCTTAACCTGATCGGAGCTCAGCACACCATTGGGTGTTTGATCCAAAAATTTGGTACATCCTGGAAGTAGTCCAGCAAGAACCATAAGTATCGCTATTTTAGTGGTTATTTTTTTCATCCGTATAAATTATTTATAAGTGTATAGCCCTATTTCTCCCCTTTTTAAAATCCAATATTTACCCCAGCTGTCCAGGTCGTTGGAATTGGATACCCCCAACCTACATTTTCAGGATCTACACCTGTAAAATTCTTTGACTTAACGGTAAATAGGTTCTGACCTGTGACATAGATCCTTAGCCGGCTCATACGCAGGCGTGAGGCTGTTGCTGTTGGCAAGGTATAGCCCAGAGACAGATTCCGGAGTTTCATATAAGATCCATTCTCGATAAAGTAATTTGACAGGCGGCCCTCGTCATTGTTGTTTGTCGTTTGTAAGGCCGGAATCGTGGACGTTGGATTTTGTGGTGTCCATGCATTCAGCAACCGCAGGCCTTTGTTGGAATTGACGTCATCCACACTCCAGAAGTCTGTTTGTTTTTTCAGCCAGTTTTCGACATCTATCCCCTGTACCCCCTGAAAGTATGCCGACAGGTCAAACCCTTTATATTTCAGCACAATATTGAGACTATAGGAAAAATCAGGATGTGGACTACCGATCCAGGTACGGTCCATATCCGTAATCTGCTTGTCCGCATCATAGACGTTGACGTAACGTAAACGCCCTATCCCCTTACCGGTCTGATTGACGTGCGCATCCACTTCGTCCTGATTCTGAAAAATACCGTCGGTGACATAGCCATAGAATGATCCCAGCGGCCGGCCGATAATATTATCTCCCTGACGACCTCCATAGGAGTTTTCTACCGCTTCGGGCAAATGTGTCACCTTGTTTTTATAGGTAGAGAACACAGCCATCACATCATAATCCAGTCCAAACGATGTTTTATTGCGATATCCAGCCGATAGGTCCAAACCTTTATTTTCCATGGAGGCACCATTCGCCCAACGGTAACCGCCCTCTCCAACCACACCGATATAGGCTGGATTGATCAACATATCTTTGGTTGCTTTGACATACCAGTCAATCGAACCATAGAGACTTTGATTAAACAATGAAAAGTCTAAGCCTATATTCGTCTGCGTTGTGGTTTCCCATTTCAGGTCATTGTTTTCTGTTTGGATTTTGCGATATCCCGACGGTAATTTTCCCGTTCCTGCGCCTGAGAGATCGTATGCTGTGCCATCCACGATGTTCCATGTCGGATCAGCAACACCATATTCGGGAACGAAAAGCGCATAGGTAGCCAGATTACCTATACCTTGGTTACCTGTCTGCCCCCATCCAACACGCAGCTTGAGGTCCGAAATATAGTTTTTCGTACTTGCCATAAAACGCTCGGACGAAATCCGCCACCCCGCTGTTACCGCCGGGAAAGTTGCAAAGCGGTTATTTTTACCGAAGCGGGAAGAACCATCGTGCCGCACGGTGAAGGAAGCTAGATAGCGGTCATCATAGGAATAATTGGCCTTTCCAAAATAGGATAACAACGAGAATCCCGTAGAGCCACCGCCTACTGCCGCTGTGCCCGTACTCACACCTGGCCACATATACTCAGGTGTCTCTATGGCAAAGGCGCTATCTCCGGCAGTATAGGCATTAAAATTGATATCATTCTGACGGTTCATTTCCATACCGGCAAGCACATCTAAGGTATGTTTATCAATCTGTTTCCGATATGTCGCCGTATTGGACCAAGTCCACTTCATTCCATGGGACTGTTCCATATTAACCCCACTCCGGCTGCTATTCATAAATCCCGAACGATAGGATACTTCCAAATTACGTTTGTAAAAATTACTATAGTCCAAACCGTAACTGGTGCGGACATGCAGACCTTTTATAAGCTGTAGATCCGCATAGGCATTTCCAAACAACCGCCAATAATTATATTTATTGTTCCGGTTATCATAAAGTACACGCATGGGATTATGGCGGTCGTTCATTCCCAATGCTGGTCCACCCCATCCTATTCCATCTACTGTATGGACAGGAATAATGGGCAATGCTTTTAACGAAAGGTCAAGCACATCGCCCGGTACCTGCACTTCACCGGTATTGTTTACCGTAAAATTCTCGCCCACCACCAAGCGTCCATCAAACAATTTATAATCGGCATTCATCCGGGCAGATATCCGCTGGAAATCCGTGTAACGGAGTGTCCCATTGTTGTGCAAATAACCTAAGGAGAAAAAGGAACTGGATTTTTCTGTCCCGGAGCTTAATGTCGCATTGTAAGATTGTTGCAATCCCGGTTTTGAAACTTCCTTAAACCAATCGGTATCGGAAGCGTACATGGTATGTTCACGGTCGATATACTTGGAAACAAAAACAGTATTGAGCTGAGGTACGCCATTTGCGTCGTTATTCCATTCAAACTGATAACCAATATTATTTCCGTTGGGGTTTCCGCCATTATTGATGGTGGCCTGCCACAATGCACGACCATATTGTTGGGCATCCAGCACTTTCATTCGATTATTAAAATGCGTACTGGTGGCATAGGCGTCTACTGTAAGTTTAGGGGCACCCATCTTTCCTTTTTTTGTCGTGATGACAATAACACCATTCGCTGCGCGCGAGCCATAGATACTCGCCGAAGAAGCGTCCTTTAAAACCTGAATACTTTCGATATCATTCGAATTGAGTTCATGCATTCCTCCCTGTGTGGGGGTTCCATCAATGACATACAAGGGATCCTGACTACTGTTGATGGAACTGATTCCGCGCATACGCACTGTTGCCGCTCCACTCGGACTACCATCCGAAGTTACTGTCATACCAGCTACCCGTCCTTGCAGCGCTTTCATCGGGTTATTTTCCGGAGCCTTCATCATCTCAGCAACATTAACAACACTCACAGCACCCGTCAAATCCTTCTTCCGTTCTGTTTGATATCCCGTAACGACCACTTCATCGAGCCCCTTTTCGGTAGGCGCAAGCTGAATATCGAGGAACTTTCTTCCTGCCACAGCAATCGTCTGGGAGGCATAGCCGACATAGCTTATTTCCAATGTACCCTGATTGCCCGAAGTCTGAAGGACAAATTCTCCCTTTTCATTTGTCTTGGTGGCTATTGTGGTTCCCTTCACCACTAAAGATGCCCCTACTATAGGTGCTGCTGTCCCACTATCCGTAATTCTTCCCCGGATTTCAGTCTGTTGCGCAAATGCGACAACAGAAAAAAGTGCCAAAGACGGGAGCAGCATTGCTTTCTGTCTTGTAAACATAATTGGTTATAAGTAAATGGTTAATGATTTAGATTGATTATTTGATTATGATAGCGGGTAAACTGCTTCGTAAAGAAGCAGTTTACCTACTGTTGCTTCTGAGCTCCATTGAAGATCGGATGCAACCATTGGAATCGATTGATGACCTCATCGTTATATTCAGGACAAGCCCCCCGGCTCTGTGTCACAAATCCACTTAAGGTGGCCGCAAATTCCAGTACTTCCTCCAGCTGAACACCTTCCTGCATCTGAAACCTTTTGGTCAGGAAAGCCGCCAAAAAAGAATCACCACTTCCGATGGTATCTTCTACCTGAACTTTCAAGGCTGGAAAATGATAACTGATATTGTCTTTTTTATAATGATATACCGCACCATCTGCACCATAGGTTACAATTGCCTCCTGAATTGCAAAACGCTCCATGATCAAGTCCACACGCTGCTGATCGGTATAGGCATCCGTTGCGCCATTCCAGTCGGAAATAACATGCAGTTCCTCGGCATTCATTTTCACAAAATCAGCGTATCCCAACAGTTTATGTATTTTTTCCGGACCAAAATAAGGTGTACGCAGGTTGACATCCATCACCCGGAAGCGGGCTTTTTCCAGCAGTAATAGCAAGCTTTGAAAACTTACTTCATCCCGACAGGCTAGACTACCATACACCAAAAAATCCACCGCTGCAACTGCCTCAAGAACAACATTGTCCACCGCTATTCTATCCCAAGCTACAGGATAAACGATATCGTAATGCACGTCGCGTTTTGCATCGATCGAAACCTCTACTGTTGAAGTTGGTAACAGGTCATCGTATTGGAAGAAATCGGTCGGGATACCCAGATCTTCACATACGTTACGCAACTCGTAACCATTATCGTCACGCCCTATGCGCGTTAGCATACGCGTCGTAACCCCCAATTTATTGAGGTGATAAGCCACATTCAAAGGCGCACCGCCTAATTTTTTACCTGTAGGAAGATTGTCCCAAAGAACCTCGCCAAAACAAATACCCTGTATTGATTTATCTCCGTTTTTCATATTTTCTCCTTTTTATACGAAGCTTCGGCCGAGCGCCAAAAACCAAGTAACAAATTGATTATTATATTTCCCTTTAAATTCAATGTTGACAATAGATACACACAACATGTTATCACATTGTCTTTGATTAAATAACTTTCGATAGGCGCCAGTCGCGTCATGGCTACTTCGACACCTATTAGCGTAGTCCAGCTAAAGACTAATGTAGATTGATGGTATGCCCAAGATCTTCCAATGATTTCCCTTTTGTCTCCGGCATAAACTTAAGCACATAAACAAGCTGCAGCACCATAAATAGGGCAAAGATCAAGAAGGTACCCCCGCCACCGAGCATTTCTGTCAAGGCTGGGAAACAAAAGGTGATAATCGCCGCCATCACCCAATGTGTCAAGCTACCAAATGTCTGCCCTTTGGCACGTACGTCGTTCGGAAAAATTTCCGAAATAAATACCCAAATCACCGCACCTTGCGAGAATGCGAAAAAGGCAATGAAACTCATCAGATAGATTGTGATCGCAAAACCCGTCGTTTGGTTGGTATAAAAAGCATGTGAAACGAGTGCCAATGAAACAATCAGCCCGATCGAGCCCACCAACATTAATTTTCTTCTGCCCACCTTATCGATGAAATTGATCGCCAGCAACGTAAAAATAAAATTGACAACCCCTATACCAACTGTCGAAAGCAATGAACTCTGTGAGCCTAAACCAGCCATTTCAAATACGCGGGGCGCATAATATATAATCGCGTTGATACCTGAAACTTGATTGAACAGCGCAAAACAAAAGGCCAATAAAATAGGTTTGGCATTTTCGCGAACGAAGAGTTTGCCTTCTCCTGCGGAATTGTTTTTGGACTCCTGAATTTTTGAAATCTCCAGCTCGTAACCATCCGAATTAATTTTTTTCATAATCCGCGTTGCCTCGGCCAAATTCCCTCGGTGCAGCAGCAACCATCTCGGACTTTCCGGGATGAGGAAGATCAAACAGAAGAATAACAACGACGGAAAGCACTGCACCCCCAGCATCCAGCGCCAGGACTCTTCGCCAACCTGACCGATAAAATAGTTGGACAAATAGGCTATCAAAATACCTAATACAACGTTGAATTGAAAAAGCCCTACCAACTTACCTCGCGATGCTGCCGGGGAGATTTCTGATATATAGATTGGTGCCGTTACCGAAGAGACGCCAACTCCTATGCCACCCAAAAAGCGGAATAAAATAAATATCGTCCAGTCATTCGCCAGTGCACTACCAATCGCTGAAATAAAGTAAAGGGCTGCAACAGCAAATAAGGTATTTTTACGGCCTAATTTATCGGAAGGCAGTGCACCTAATGCTGCGCCGACAACTGTCCCTATCAAGGCGATGGCCATTGTCAGTCCATGCTGAAACTCACTTAAATGCCAGTGCTCCTGAACCGCCTTTTCTGCTCCCGAAATAACCGCTGTATCAAATCCAAATAAAAATCCGCCTAAAGCCACTACAAAGGACCAAGCTAATACCGTGTTTTTGTTCATGTGATGATCTATAATTGATTAATCCAAATTTAACACGTGCTTCATCTTAACTTAAATTTGGACTTCGCAAAAACATTTATTTATGTAACATTTTTTTAAAAACACTAAAACACTAAAAATCTAACACTTACATTCACTTTACTTTTCAAAACTTTCACTTTTTAAACATAAAATTTAGAAAATGATACATTTTTGAAGGTTCCTATTTTAGTGTAAAATATACACTAACACAACCACTGTTACCCCAAAAAATCTAAATAATGTATATTCGGATATTTAAGGGGAAAAATCATGGGAAAATATTTCATTTTTAGTGGCATATTGACCTTGCTTCTTTTTTGTGGATGTCAACCAATGGTCCGGAAGAAAAAGCAGGTCATCGCTTTTTCGCAGTGTATCGGAAACGATGCCTGGCGACAAACGATGCTCGAGGAAATGAAAAGGGAACTTTCCTTCAATCCCGATATTGACTTTCTTTATCGCGACGCACATGGCGACAATAATGTACAGATCAATCAAATTCGCGAATTAGTCAAACAGGATATCGATCTTCTGATTGTATCCCCAAATGAGGCCGAGCCACTCACGCCAATTGTAGATTCTGTATTCCAACGCAATATACCTGTCATCGTAACAGACCGTAAGACCTCCTCCGGCCAATATAATGCTTATGTGGGCGCCGACAATCTCGCCATCGGGAAACTGGCCGGTCAATATAGCCGCACGATTTTAGAAGGAAAGGGTTCGGTCGGATTAGTCACAGGGCTATCGGGCACCTCGGCTTCAATAGAGCGTGAAAAAGGCTTTATCCAGCAAATTGGAGATGCCACAGCGATTCAGGTGAGCGGCGTCATTCACGGCGGCTGGGAGAAAAATAAAGCCTATCTGGAAATGCGTAAGCATATAAACGTCATGAGCCAGAGTGATATCATTTTTACATTCAATGATCAGATGGCCATGGGGGTAAAAAAAGCATTGGACGAAGCCCAGATCAAAAAGGACATTAAGATCATTGGTGTTGATGCTCTTCCTGGTCCCGGAAATGGCCTTGAACAGATCATACAGGGCAAAATGTTTGCTTCCATACTCTACCCCACTGGCGGGGCCGAAGCCATTCGAACGGCCTTGGCTATCATCAACCACCAAAACTACCGCCGCGAGAATATACTCGAAACCTCTGTCATCGATAAAACCAACGCGGAGTTGCTTGCCCTGCAGTCGGATAAAATAAAACAACAGCAGCTCGATATTGACAAAAGGCAGGAGTTTATTACGGAACAGAATAAGATTTACCAAAGCCAAAAGTCCGTTCTTAATGTATTGGTCGTTAGCTTGGTGCTAGCTGTTGTCTTTGGGGGAATTTCTATTATCGTGATCAGGAGCAACTGGGAAAAGAACAAACATCTGGAAGTCCAGAATAGCGAGATTCTTGCGCAACAAAAACAGATCGTCGAGATGAACAGTCAAATTCAGCAAGCGGCAGAAATCAAAAATAATTTCTTCACCAATATCTCGCATGAATTTAAAACCCCGCTAACCCTTATCATCGCGCCTATAGAGGACCTTGAATTACGAAAAGATCTTACCGAAGAGGTCAGAGAACAGTTGTCGCGCATCAAACGGAATGCAAAAAAACTACAACGTTTGGTCAGCGACCTCATTGATATCCATCGGATCAGTAAATCGAAGATTAAGCTACATGCGGCCATCGTTTACATTGACCCATTTATTCAGCAGGTAATAGGTAGTTTCAAACCCTTATTTAAGAAAAACAGGATCTCCGTCAGTTATGTCAACAAAACAAGCTTGAAAGAGGTTTGGATGGACGAATACCTCATGGAACAGGTCTTATCCAATTTATTGTCCAACGCGATCAAACATACGGCGGCAAGTGGCAGAATTGAAATTATATTGGAAGAAAACAATTTCAAAGACTATTTCTATCTACGTGTATTGGATAATGGCCTGGGGATTGCTCCAAGTGATATTGAGCATATTTTTGATCCTTTTTATCAGGGTGCCAGTAGTCGTAATGGCTCCGGAATCGGCCTCGCCTACACCAAACAGATCATCGAACTGCATCATGGCCAAATCACTGTGAGTAGCAAACCCGGTCATGGATCGATATTCACCCTACGTATGCCAATTGGAAATAGTCACTACGAGCCTGCTGAACTGGCCGATTTCGACAAGGGAGAAAAACCGCTGTTTCAACAAGACGACATATTAGAGGCAACACGAAAGATGGTAGACAACAATCTTTCTTTTCGATCCAACAAATCAAAAAGTATTATGGTCGTCGAAGATAATGATGAAATCAGAGATTATCTCCGCTCCCTATTAGAAAGGGATTACAATCTTTTCCTGGCAAAAGATGTGCAACAAGCCAATGGAATGTTGAAGACACATTTTCCAGATCTAGTCATTACGGATATTATGCTTCCTGATGGTAGCGGTCTGGATATTCTAAAGGACATCAAAGCATTTTATCAGACCGCACATATTCCCGTCATCTTATTGAGTGCACTCGCCAATGAAGATACGATGCTCGAAGGAAGTAAATTGATGGCCGATGACTACATGACTAAGCCATTCAATGCCGAATTACTGCGGACACGGATTTCAAGCATCCTACAGTCACGCCATCAGCTTAAAGAAAAATACAGCAGCAATGTGGAACAGTTTGATAGCGCTCAAGCGGAGCAGGTCAATGATAACGATAGACGTTTTCTGAACAATTTTTCCGCGATTGTCGAATCCAAATTATCAGACCCGCGATTGAGTGTCGATGGCATTGCCAACGAGCTTCACCTCTCCCGCGTGCAGCTCTACCGTAAAGTCAAACAGTTACTTGACTGCAGCGTCAATGAATACATTATCGAACGAAGATTAAAGAAAGCCAAAAGCCTTATGGCTGAAGGACTAAACATCAACGAAATATTTAGCAGTGTCGGTTTTTCCTCCGCATCCTATTTCGCTTCGGCCTTTAAAAAGAAATATGGCCAGTCTCCGAGTACTTATAAAAAAGAACTTGACAAAAAATAGCCCATCAGGTGCGCCTGCAAATTAAAACTGTCCTTTCCGCTTGAATAAGTAAAAACTGATCAATAGAAATATGACGAGCATCAGTAAGTTGCTGTAGTCTAGCCGTGCAAAGGAATCATTCTCAGATAAGATATTCATTACCGCATTATAGGCACCTGTATAAGGGATAAAATCCGAAAAACTTTTCTGTGCGACAAGCACGGAAAAGACCAACATAAACATGCCTACTCCAATTGGGTAGATAAAACTTCTGAACAATAGGCTCAGGGCAAGCTGAATCATAGCGATAGCTGAGAGCGTAATAAAAAGTTTCAAAAACGTATAAAAGATTACGACCCTAAAATCATAATTCTGAAACCCCAGTACGGGGTAAATCAGACTGAGCAGATAACCACTGATCAGAAATGCAGCGTAAGCAAAGAGTATTGAAAACAGTAAGGTCAACAGGATAAAGACGGCTTTGGAAAAGAAAATATTCGATTTACTGATGGGTAGGGTAAAGAGTATTTTATAATTGTTATTCTTATACTCGACATCACAACAGGCATAGACGAATAAAGCAACAAGGATGGGATAGAGCAGGTAAAAAAACTGAAAAACATATCTGCCAAGCAGAAGTTTCCAAGGGTTAGGAACCGCCACTGCCCCTCCTGAATCTATAACATCATAAATAATATAACCGGCAATCGCAAAAACGAGCACCATAGGGACGATCAGTACCCCAAAAATCTCCCTATTGCGTAGGAGTTTGTACTTTTCCGACAAGAAAGCGGTATAGCATGTATTAGTCATTGACACGAGTGATTAGGTTTATAAAAATTTGTTCAAGATCAGCACTACGGGATTCCAATCCATAAATATCAATCTGCTTTTCGACCAAAGATTTGATCATAAGACCAAATTGCAGATCATCGCCGATAGTGACGGCAACGCTTTCTCCATCGGTTTTAACACCAGAAAACCCGTTATTTCGCAAAACCGAAGCCGTTGCTTCGGGGCTGGCTGTACGTAGGTACACCTCCCGGTCAACCTGTCCCAGCAACTCCGGTTTGGTTCCCTGGAAAATCATTTTCCCACCTTCAATGATACCAATGTGTGTCGCTATTTTTTCAAGCTCACTCAAAATATGACTCGAAAGAAAGATCGTTTTTCCCTGTTCGTTGAGATGACAAAACAAATTGCGCATTTCGACAATTCCCTGTGGATCGAGACCATTTAATGGTTCGTCCAGGATAAGCAACTGCGGATCATGAAAAATCGCCATCGCTATTCCCAGCCGCTGTTTCATCCCCATGGACAGGGCACTGGCTTTTTTCTTCTTTTCCCGATGAAGATCTACCATTTCCAATACTTCATCAATGCGTTTGTTGCCTTTTTTGTGGATGATATCCAAGTACTTTAAATTTTCAAAAACGGTCAATTTAGTATAATAGCATGGGGCCTCAATCAAGTTTCCAACATTGGCATAAACACCTGTGGGATGTGCCTTTAGACTATTTCCCTGAATAAAAATCGTATCTGCCTGATCCTCCAAAAGACCTAAAAGCAATTTGATTGTTGTGGATTTTCCCGCCCCGTTTCGGCCGAGATATCCATAAATACTCCTGTTTGGGACGTGTAGGCTAATATTGTCCAAGATTGTTTTTGCGCCTATTTTAAAGCTAAGTTGTTGTGTTAAGATACTTTCCATGCTGTTAGCGGTAAATTGGATCTTTATTGATATCGATATAGAAAATGCCATCGATAAACTCGTGCCATTTTCTTTCTTCATCAATCCCCTGATTAATGACTGAACTAAAACGTTGTTTTAACATGCTATTGTTGGGCAACTGACGAAGATCCAAAAAGAAATAGGGTAATTTAGTGGCATGAAATACATTTTCCACGGCCAACTTACCCACTCTATCGACAACACGGCCAGTTTTATCATATCTTCCATAGGAAGTAAAATCCAGACTATACGCTTGAGCGCCGTATTTACGCTTTAGATAAGTCCCGAGGGGCCGATAATCTTTATTGTATGGCGCAGAAAAGCTATGGACATTGGCACACCAGACGATAATCTTTTTGCCGGCGTAAAGCGAATCGATCTGATAGGTTAGATTTTCCGCCATCAGTGAATCTCTAAAATGCATGCTCTGCATCGACCCAGTTTTATAGCGCCAAGATTTGTCAAAGTTGTGCTTCATATCAGACAGATATCGGCTATAGATCAGATGCTCCGAGTCTTTTACGCCGCTGAGGATCCTACGGTTCAACTCATCCAGTTCTGCCAGGAACTGTTTTTTTTCGTTCGCATTGAGCCGTTTACTGGCAAAAGGTTCATAAGTTAGATACTCCAGCCTGTTGCTATTTTTTTTCAATAACGGATATTTGGTCGAATCTATCCCGTTTTTAAGCAGGAAATCTTCCAATAATTTTACGCGTATATTTGATAAGCCCCTGCCTGAAAATTGGATATCAAATCCGCCGAGGATCATTGGACGCTCTGTTGATTTTGTTTTTTTATAATACGTTAAGAGGGGCTGATTTTCCTGATTTTGCCACCAGAAGTCGAATAGTCCAGTACCACCGATCGTTTTTTCCTGCGACTTATCCATCAGGGTATCCATCTGTGCATTCATCATCCACATATCATACTGCCCTGCCTCATATAAAACAACATCATAATCCAGCTGTTCGTGGAGATAACGAATGATCCTGGCTTTCGCTTTAAAAGTTTCGCCATCATTGTGCATCATTTCGCCCAACATCAGGATTCTATTGTTTTTTAGCATAGCATCAAAAAAACTTAAATCCGAAAAATTACTATCGGTCATTAAGATACTTTTGACGTCTTGTTTATGACGATTTACTTCGTTCAATACTATCGTAGCGTTGGCTACGGGCATTTCATCATAAACAAGTTTATTAAACGATAAGATTAAGATAATCGTTACCGCAAGTGCGCATAGAACACTTCTCATTTATCTCAGTTTATATAATTCATAATTGATCTATCTACTGCGTATTACGCTAAAGTAGGACGTATTTTAATATATGATGATCATTTTTTCTTTTTCCATAAAAAATTACACAAAAAAAATTAGAAATATAACATGACAATAAAAAGGCGGTTAAGTGAGTATAACACTTAACCGCCTTGCTTGCTTGCTTGCTTGCTTGCTTGCTTGCTTGCTTGCTTGCTTGCTTGCTTGCTTGCTTGCTTGCTTGCTTGCTTGCTTGCTTGCTTGCTTAGATCGGAAGAGCG
>NZ_DDGR01000002.1:0-49108 GCF_002337775.1 Sphingobacterium sp. UBA1897 | reverse complement strand
TGCTTGCTTGCTTGCTTGCTTCGTAAAAAATATAGCAGGAGAAAATTAATACCCTACATTTTGCTTCAACGTTCCTTTGCTATTATCGATGACAGCTTGTGGAATTGGCCACAATTCATTTTTTCCAGCTTTGAACGATCTATTTTCAGAGAAAAAACGATCAGTTAACGAAGTATAGGTAACCTTGCCTGTTTTAGGATCCACCGTACCTTTGGACAGCGCGCCATTTACAGGACCATTCATTACGTCTTTGGCTATTCCCCAACGAATAATATCAAAGCGACGACGTCCTTCTCCGGCGAATTCTACACGCAGCTCACGACGTACCAATTCACGCAGTTTGCTCTGGCCACTGTATACGGCTTTGTCTACTTTTGGCATCTTAGCGCGCTGGCGAACTAGATCGATATTATCATATACGGTATTATCGATAATCCCCAATTCAATCTTTGCTTCCGCATTTAACAAAAGCATTTCGGCATAACGCATCACAATAATGTTGGTACCTACGTTCCAAATGTTCGCATAACTGCTCGGATTTTGGATATATTTTTTATAGTTGTAAGCTGTGCTGGATGCATTATCTGGACCAGATGGATAATCTTCCGATTTCGGATTTAATGGATCGAAATATTTACCATTGTACAGTGCTCCTGGGTAAACAATTGTTGCGCCCAGGCGTGGATCTCTTTTTTCATATGGACTGGCAGGGTCATAAGATTTTGACTCGCCAATAGTCTGTCCATCGGCAGTTTCGTAAGCATCTACCAGACTCTGTGTTGGTACAATAGACCCCCATCCCCCCATTGAATTGGGCAGCATAATACCAAGTGAAGTATATCCTTGAATATTTACCAAATATTCGATATTCATCATGACCTCACTGTTATTTTCATTTGCCTCTTCAAATAAGGTCGCATAATCATCGAATAATTTATAATTAGCCGAAGAAATGATCTCCTGTGTTGTATTGATGACATCCTGGTATTTCTTCTCAAAAGCATAACAGCGCGCCAATAAACCAAGGGCAGCACCTTTGGACATACGGCCGCCACCCTTAGCAAACGACAAATCTGCAGCAGCTTCTTTCAATTCTTTTTCCACAAATTCCAATACTTGCTTTTGCGTATTTGCAGGCACAAACGAATTTTCTGTCGTCAAAGTTTTCGTAATGATAGGCACTCCCCCAAATAAGGTCGCCAAATCAAAATACTTGTATGCTCGTATAACGCGTACCTCGGCGGTCAGCCGCTTCTTCTTTTCAGCATTAACCGGTGATTTTTCAATATTTTCAAGGATGTAATTGGCTCGACGGATATGCTCGTACGTATAGCGGGCCTCTGCATTTCCAGCGTTTGTCGGTGTTGCGGTGCCATTTCCTAAAGCCTGGAATCCTTCCCAAGGGAAATCACTATTGGAGTTATCCGAAGTACAGTCCATGTAAAAGATCTGTGTACCGTCTTCCCAAGCAGATCCTTCGGCCAGCTTACCGTCGCTTCCCCTTGTACCGCTGTACAAACCTGTTACAGCAAAATCGGTTTCTGCTTCCGTTTTCCAAAAATTATCGGCATTATATGCATCCAACGGTTCCTGATCGAGTTTTTGACAAGAGAACAATAAGGTGGCTACGCTCAATGCAATCGTTATATTTCTAAGTTTCATGATTTTCAATTAAAAGTTTACGTTAAGACCAAACACATTTGTTTTCACTTGTGGGTAGTAATTACCTCTAGAATCCGCTGGAGCCTCCGGATCAAATCCTTTAGCAAAACCAGTAAAAGTCAAGAGGTTTTGCCCACTATAGTATACCTTGGCCCCTTTAATACCGATTCTATCCGTAAACGTTTTTGGTAAGGTATAACCGAAGGTAATGTTCTTCAAGCGGACATAACTTGCATTCTGTATCCAAAAATCGGAAGGAGTGCCTGAAGGACTATTTTGTGACCAACTGGTCAATGCCCTCGGCATCGATCCATTTGGATTGGTCTCTGCATTGAAACGATCTGCAAAAATGGTTGTCGGTTTATCAGATCCCGAGATCCCGCCAATGGCTTCACCCCAAAGATAGCCCTGTACTTTAGCGGCCCCCTGGAAGAATAGGCTCAGATCAAAGTTTTTATAACTCATATTGGACGTCAGACCAAAGATGAATTTCGGATCAGGCGAACCTAGATATACACGGTCATTTCCATCGATTTTTTTATCGCCATTCTGATCTTTATAGATAATATCACCAGCACCTACAGTTCCATTTACGCCTTGAATGCCACTGTTTTTATATTCTTCATCCGAACGATAGATTCCTGCTGTTTCGTAGCCATAAAACGAACGGATTGGTCGGCCCTGCTCATAGATATAGAAAGTTCCATTGACCTGTGGTTCGTCGCTCGCCCATTTTTTAATCTGGTTGTTGATATAAGAACCGTTTGCGGCAATGCTATATTTGAAATCTCCGATACTATTTTGATAATTTACTTGTAGCTCTACCCCATTATTTTGTACTTTCCCTGCATTTTGGTAAGGTGCTGGAAGACCATATAAGTTCGATACAGGCAGTTTTAACAATACCCCATCCGTTTTACGGTCAAAGTATTCAAATACAAAGCCTAGATTATTTTTGAAGTTCAGGTCCAAACCAATGTTGGTGCTTGTCGTTGACTCCCATTTTAATATTGGGTTTGCCGATTCTACGATGGCTCCACCGGAACTGATCTCACCACCAAAAGAATAGTTATAACCAGGAGAAATGGTAAATAAGCCTGGATAATAAGCGTCTGAAGAAGGATATGAATTGTCTGATGTTGCCGCTAATTGTTGGTTTCCTAGTTTACCCCAACCGCCCCTTAATTTCAATTCTGAGATTACATCAGACAACGAGGATTCTTTAAAGAAATCTTCCTGAGAAATACGCCATCCTGCTGAGAAAGACGGGAATGTACTCCAACGATTGCTTCCCAAGAATCGCGATGTTCCATCACGTCTCACATTGGCTTCCAATAGGTACTTATCCGCAAATGCATAATTGATACGACCGAAGAAAGAGCGTAATATTAGCTTTTTGGCTCCCCCATCGACTTTCATTCCGTCTTTGCTGCCCAAATTCAGTTCTGAAAAATCATTATTTAAGAAACCTTGTGCATAAGCACTGGAGTAATCCGCACGGAATGTTTCATCCATAAAACCACCTAAAACATTGATCTGATGGTCACCAATCTTTTTGTCATAGGTCAACAAGGTTTGAAAAGTCAATCGTTCAGATTGAAAGTTGTAAACAGTCAGATTATTCACCCCTTGCTTAGGTCCCAAATCACCGTTCGGTGCATAGTATTGGATGTCTTTGACGAATTTGGAAGACATATTGTCGATCGGTTGAAAGCCAACAACTTGTTTGATCTTCAATCCATCCATAATCTTAAATTCACCGGAGAAATTGACCTGCGTATGTTTATTGATCATATTGTCCTTTGCCTCCAGATCCATCCAAGCGATTGGGTTACCGTCGCTACCACGACCATACACACCATTGCTATATTTGTATGGAATAAAACTAGGAATACGATTTACCTGTCTAAAGATCTGTGCCATGTCACCTGTATAAGGGTTTACGGGTTCGGTAATACGTTGATAGTTATACGCCAGCCCTAAATCAAATCGAAGCCTGGAAGACACTTTTGCCCCCACATTTGTGCGTAAATTATACCGGTCCGAACTCGCTACTTTAATAACACCTTTCTGCCCTAGATAGCCTCCGGAAGCCATATACTGCACATCTTCTGTTCCTCCTGTAACCTGCAAATTATGCGATTGCTGGAAACCTGACCCTTTATACAACAACCCTAACCAATCTGTATTGGGATGACCGTCCGGATCAGATCCATTTTTGAAAAGTTCTAGATCCTGCTGGGAGAAACGCTGCGTCTTCCCTTCATTTTTAAGAGCCTCGTTTAAGATGACAGCATGGTCATAAGAGTTCATATATTCCGGTAGACGTGTTGGATCCTGAATACCGGCATAGCCTGTATAATTCAATTGCGGCTTGCCACTACCGCCCTTTTTCGTCGTAATCAAGATAACGCCGTTTGCAGCCTTAGATCCATAAATTGCTGCACTAGGTCCATCCTTCAGTACCGAAACACTTTCAATATCGTTGGGGTTAATGTTATTCATCGAGCTTTCTATTCCATCGACAATAACAAGCGGATTTGCATTATTGATAGTACCTAGGCCACGGATTCGGATCGTACCGTTGTCTTTACCGGGCTGTCCTGAATTTTGAGTAATTGTTACACCCGAAAATTTACCCTGGATCGCTGAGGATACATTTGTAACGGGACGGTCCTGTAGATCCTTTGACGTGATCGCCTGTACAGCACCAGTTAGATTTACTTTCTTTTGTTTAGCGAATCCCACAACGACCACTTCCTCCAAAGCCTCATTATTACTTTCCAGCTGAATTGATAGGGTCGTTCCTGTAACTGTCACTTCTTTGGTTTTGTAGCCAACGCTGCTAACAAGCAAAATATCTCCCGCTTTAGCTCGAATTGCAAATGTTCCCTTTGCATCTGTCGATGTCGATACCGATGTCCCTTTGACCGAAACAGTCGCAGCCGCAAGAGGACCATCTTCTGCGGTTACTTTCCCGGTAACTTGGTTCTGAGCGGCCTCTTTTGCTGTATGTTTAAATGCAATCGGCATTTCTTCGGCCCACAAATTTTGCGAAGACGCAACAAGAAGAGCAATAGCAAGCAGGCTTACCTTTTGGTTACTTGTAAATTTTGAAATCATAATTAAATAGTTAGTAAAATTGAGTCTGTCAGTTTAGTATTAGAGTGACTGGTTCAGTACGTTAAATTAGAGGGATATTTTATGGGAACAAAACAATGGTGTCACGAAATCGATTGCGCAAATAACGCAATCGATTGTCTTTTATTTATTGAAATTCACTTTGTCACTTTTTTAGTATAAAAAACAATGCAACCGGCTGCATCCAAGCTGAAACGCTGTTGTTATATTAAAAACAAATACTTATATGTTCCATTAATACTTTATTAATGGACTATTAATTGGGTTAATTGTAAATAGCTAATGGAAAACAACTATCTATAACAAAAGCGCTGTTGATCGATGATCAACAGCGCTTTTTACTTTTTTACTTTCTGGCGTGATTATGCTGGTAAGCAAGCTATGTTAGTTTCCCCAATTTCGATTTGCTCTATCCCCCATCACAAATTCCAATGTGCCACCTTTCAGCACGTCGGCATGGGTCAGCTGTGGAACGTTCAGCGGCTGCCCATTTAATTTCGCCGATTGAATGTATTTGTTTTTTGCAGATGCATTCTTGCCGATAATTACAAAAGACTTGCCATTAGGAAGCTGCATGCTCACTTTCTGGAAAAATGGAGAGCCGATGCTGTAGGAAGTCAGACCTGGTGTTACAGGATAGAAGCCCATTTGGGAAAAGACCACAAAAGCTGACATCCCTCCACCGTCTTCATCGCCCGGTACCCCCATAAGATCGTTTCTAAACCACTCACCGATCAGTTTATGTATCCGTTTCTGTGTCATCCAAGGTTGTCCGGCGTAATTGTAGAGATAAGGAATATGCAAAGCCGGCTCGTTCGCCATGGAAAATTGTCCAACATTACCTGTATGATCGGGAAGCTGCGCATAAAAATCAAATTTCGACCGACCCAAAGGTTGCTGAAACATCTCATCAAGGTATTTGACAAACAATTCATTTCCCCCCATCAATTTGATCAGATCCGGAATGTTGTGCTGTACATCCCAACGATATATCCAGGCATTGTTTTCACCATAATACTCCCGTGCTCCCTGTCCGCCAGAAAACACATAATCAAAAGGCATGATAAAATTTCCTTTGTCATCTTTGGGATGGAAAAATTTGGTCTGTTCGTTGAAAAGATTTCTATAATTGAAAGATTGCTTCATAAAGAGATCATAGTCAGCCTGGTTACCCAATTCTTGAGCAAGCTGTGCCAAGCACCATAAGTCGTAAGAGGTACCCAAGGTTACAGCGACAGGCTGTCTCCGTTCAAAACCGTTTACTTCTGGTATCGTTTCTTTCTCACCTGGATATAATGCTGGAATATAGCCTTTCTCCTTAAAAAATTCGTCTAATTTCCCTGCGGCTTTTCCCGACCAAGGAGCTAGCGTCTTTTCTGTAATCGCACCTTTTGCTGCCAGATAGGCTTTCTTGATGTCAAAATTACGCACGCCTTTGCGGTAAGCATCCAACAAAGTTGCTACACCATGATTGGAATTCATCCGTCTACTATCACCCGTAATCTCAGGGAAAGTAGGTAACCAAGGCTGCTCCATCTGTTCAGACATCCGGACAAAAGAATTGAGGATCAAGGATTCTGTGCCAGGCTCTAACAGTACCCGCAATGGATGATGTGCCCGGTAGGAGTCCCAGATCCAGTCATCGGTAAAAAAAGGTTTGCCCTCGTCCTGATGGACCTTACCGTCGAACGCACTATAATAACGGCCATCCTCAGAAATATTGACTGGCCTTTCGTAGGTGCGGTATAAGGAGGTATAAAACACATGTTTATTGGACTCATTGTCGCCTTCCACGGCAATTTTACCTAAAGCGTCGTTCCATATTTTACGGCCTTTTTCAGCCAGCTTCTTTTGATCAAAGTCGCTGATTTCACGCTTTAAATTGGCTTTTGCCTGTGCGACATCGATAAATGAAACACCATATTTCATGCGCAAGCTAGTCCCTGCCTGATTGAACTCCAATACCATACACGAATTCTTACCAACAGCTTCTGTTGCATTTTCAAGTTGTTGGCCTTGCAGTCGCTTTACCGCAACAGGTTTGGATTCGGGAATAGCATAAATATACACGTGCGTACCATTACCAATATCCTGTGTACCCGAAAGTCCCCGTCCATCCCATTGAAGTTTCCCTTCCTGTGAGTTGAACTGAAGGTATTTTGTCGAAGTTGTCGGAAACGTAAAGGTATACATCCCCGACTGATGCGACAGCGCATAGTCTACCTGAATATTCTCTTGATCCAATAGCACCGAATAGGCATACGGATGTATTTCCTCCTGATCGTAACTATACAGTTGTACCGGTTTCAAACTGCCCGGCAATTTCACCATGGGACTAAGATTGAAAGCCGATTTTCCACGATGGCTGGTAACGATAAGCGGCAGACCAAACAGACGGTCTGACGTATAGTCTCCCCGCTCAGGATAAACGCGCAAAAGGCTGTTTGGCAAGTGGACCGTTGGGTAGGTTGGCACCAATAAATGGCTGATGTTTCCCATATAAGGATTGACATAGTCAACATAATCTTTCGTCATTTTAGCTTGGGAAAAACCTTTTAGCATACTGACCGAAAGAAGAGAACAGCAACATATTGTGCGTAACAATGTATTGGTTTTACGTTTGATATTCTTCGTTAGCATTTTAAACAATTAAGTGTTCGATGGTTTAAGGGCGAAACAGTTGTTCCGCCCCTAAAGTTAATTTTTTTTGGCAACATATCGTCTTCGTGTCCATCGATTATTTGGGACCTGTCAATAAGCCAGTCTGCTTTACCTTCTTGATACTGCCATCCTTATTGTACTCCAAGCGGTCTACGCAGATGGAACGAAGCCAATCGTTGAATTCGCCATTTTTTTGTGACAATTCACTGTTATGGTAAAAAGCATACCATTTACCTTTGAACTGCAAGATAAATGTTGATTGATGTAGTGCGTAAAAAAAACGCTACGCTTTACGACTTAATTTGGATGTTGAACGATTATCCCTATATTCGACAAGCCAATCCCATAGGGAACTTGTGCGATTTAAACCAATTTATCAATAGCAGGACATCATGAACATCCTAAAACCTTATTTACTTATCCTTCTCCTACCATTTATTTATTTTGACAGCCTTGCACAGTCCGCAACGAAGAGTATCGATCTTTCCACCTATGGTGTTGTTCCCAACACGGGCACAAATAGTACGGCATTGGTCAATAAAGCTATTCAATCCATCTTCAGCAAGATTGGCAAGAAACAACCTATTATTTTAAAATTCAAAAAGGGACGTTATGACTTTCATCCAGAAGGGGCGCTAACCCGCGAATACTACATCTCCAATCACGATCAGGACAACCCCAAAACCGTAGGTATGGCATTTGAAAATTGCGACAACATCACAATTGATGGACAAGGATCAGACTTTATCTATCATGGACGCATGTTACCTATCGCATTGATCGAGAATAAAAACCTCACGTTGAAAAATATCCACATCGATTTTGAGCGCCCTCAGATCTGCCAGGTCAAGATTTTACAAAACGATACAATCAACGGTACAATTACTTATCAAACTGCACCTTGGGTAACCTATACGATCAAAGACAGCATATTTTACAATACCGGTGAAGGCTGGCAACTGAGACCGACATCGGGGATTGCCTTTGAAGAAAAGACCAAACGGATAGTCTATAATACAAGCGATATCCGCGTGGGCACAACCAAAGTGAAAGAGCTCTCTCAGGGTATTATTCAAGCGCAGCAATGGAAGAACAGCAAGCTTATACCGGGTACCGTCGTTGCCATGCGCGCGGGATTTCGTCCCAGTCCGGGCGTATTTGTCCATAAAGGAAAAAATATACGACTTGAAAATATCGCCGTCCATTACGCCGAAGGCATGGGTTTGCTAGCTCAATTAACGGACAACATCACATTGGAAGGTTTCCGAATTGCACTTCGCAGCGATCAGGATCCGCGTTATTTTACAGCTCAGGCCGACGCAACACATTTTTCGGGTTGCAAGGGTGTTATTGTATCGAAGAATGGACTGTATGAAAATATGATGGATGATGCCATCAATATCCATGGCACCTACCTGAAGATCACCAAACGACTAGACGACAAAACATTGATCGGTCGTTATATGCACGATCAATCCTACGGATTTGACTGGGGCTACCAGGGGGATACGGTCCAATTTATCCGATCCAGTACAATGGAACTCTGGGACCAGAAAAATAAGATCCAATCCATTAGCGTTTTACGCGAGAAAGCCTCAGATCCAATCCGCGAATTCATGATTACATTAAGTAATGCTTTGGACCCAGCTATTGACCCAACAAAAATGGATATTGGCATCGAAAACCTCACATGGACGCCACGTGTGCTATTTAGCGGGAATACCATACGCCACAATCGAGCACGAGGTGCTTTATTCAGCACGCCAAAAAAGACCCTGGTAGAAAACAACCGCTTTGATCATACTTCAGGTACAGCTATTCTCCTGTGTGGCGATGCCAATGGTTGGTACGAAACGGGTAGCTGCCACGATATTCAAATCCGGAACAATACTTTTATCAATGCCTTGACCAATATGTTCCAATTTACCAATGCGATTATATCGATCTATCCAGAAATTCCGGATTTAAAAAATCAGCAGAAATACTTCCATAGCCATATCGTCATCGAAGACAACCGCTTTGAAACCTTCGATAAGCCTATTCTTTACGCCAAATCAGTCAATGGATTGGTCTTTCGCAACAATCAAATCAAGACCAATAAGGAATATCCTGCATTTCATTGGAATAAAAAGCCCTTATTTTTTGAACGTGTCGCAAATAGCATTATTTCAAACAATACGGTAAATGGCAAACAAAGTGATTTAGAAACATTGGATCAATAACAAGTCCCGATATTTAAACTATAAACTGTCCCTATGTTATTTCGCAAAAACAATTCATCGTTCACCCTTGCGGTGTTATTCATGGGTATGTGTGTAGGAGGCCATGCGCAAACTGTCAACCGAACAAAAGTTAAGCAGAAGCACCAATCGGTATCCACAACAGAACGCCCCAATATTGTCGTGTTTTTTGTGGATGACCTCGGTTGGCAGGACATGTCCGAACCATTTTACAAGGTCAAAACACCGATCAACGAAAAGTTTCATACCCCCTATCTGGAAACATTGGCCAAAGAAGCCATTAAATTTACCAATGCGTATGCGACACCGGTGTGCACACCTTCCCGGGTGAGCTTTCTGACCGGTTTAAATGCTGCTCATCATCGTGTCACCAATTGGACCCATCCTAAAGCTGACACCCCGACCGATAGCAAAGATGAATTGTTGAATCCACCGGATTGGAATATCAACGGACTAAGCCCTGTACCCAATATACCACATACGATATATGCTACTCCATTTCCAAGCATCCTTAAGGCCAATGGTTACTATACCATTCATGTGGGTAAAGCACATTGGGGATCTGCCGGAACACCTGGTGCCAGCCCTTTAAATTTGGGTTTTATGGTCAATATTGCAGGACACTCCGCTGGGCACCCACAAAACTACTATGGCGAGCAGAATTACGGTAACCTTCCTGGTAAAGCAGGTTATCAGGCGGTTCCCGATCTTATGGAATACCATGGCACATCCACATTTCTAACGGAAGCCTTAACCCGGGAGGCGCTGAAGGCACTGGAGGAGCCGATACGCCGTAAGGAGCCTTTTTTCCTTAATTTTTCCAACTATGCGGTGCATGTCCCGATCCAACCCGATCCACGTTTTGTACAAAAATACCTCGACCGCGGCTTAGATTCCACTGAAGCAGCTTATGCTTCACTGGTCGAAGGTTATGACAAAAGTATGGGTGATATCGTTCAATTTCTTAAAGACAAAAACCTATACGATAACACCGTCATTATTTTCCTTAGCGACAATGGCGGACTAAGCCTCAGCCCAATGCGCACCGGACCAAGCCATACACAGAACCTACCATTAAAAGCTGGGAAAGGGTCGGTTTACGAAGGTGGAATCCGGATTCCTCTGTTGATCAAACAGGCCAAGCAGCACCCTGCAAGCACAGATGCTACCCCTGTTATGGTCGAAGATCTCTTTCCAACGATTCTCAGTTTAGCCAAAATAGATCACTATCAGCTCGTACAGGAAAAACCAGATGGAAAAAATCTTTTGCCCTTAATGGAAGGCAATAGGTCCGACAATTGGAACAGCCGGCCATTGGTATGGAATATCCCCAACAAGTGGACAGTGCCAGATGGCCCTGGAATCAACTTTTTCTCGGCAATAAGACAAGGAGATTATAAGTTGCTTTACGACATGAAAAATGGGAAGCTTGAACTTTACAACCTGCAGCAAGATATCGGTGAACTCAACAACCTTGCCCCAAAAATGAAAGGAAAAACCAGCGAGCTCAGCAAATTACTTTCTGATCAGCTCCGGACTTGGAAGGCTCAGTTGCCGACCTACAAAGCTACGGGACAGCAGATCCCCTATCCTGATCAAATTAAGCCGATGGATTAAGGGGCCTGCTTGGATGACTTATACAGCGAAGCCCCGATACAACGAAGCCCCGAAAGTACATATCGGGGCTTCGCTGGTTTATCCTGTCCTTCGAAGATACGATTTAGCAAAATCTGTTGCTATCCTTGACAACTATCCTTTTTTTTCTTTTTTTGCAGATTCAATCAGTTCACGCATTTCTAATTTAATGAACATTAGGGGTCTTTTATTAATTTAAAATATTATTAAACCTTGACAATAAAAACCGAATTTTTTATGGCTCTGCAAGCATAAAACAAGATAAATTTCAGTACTCATCCAAAAACAAATGTACTTTTGACTATTTATTCGAAAAATTAAAAGTGAATTCTATTTTCATTTTATTCAACCTAATTTTGAGTTAATTACGGCTCAAAAACCAATTTCTTATGAATATAAGCCCAAATGATGATGTCAAATGTTTAATGAATTTCAAAAGATTAAACACAAAAAATAAAAAATACGTACAGATCTTGACCTTATTTAATAAAATCTGTAATATTGAAAAAAAGTTACATTCCTCAACCCTACCAATCTAAGGAATTCAACTTCACACTATCATATCATGAAAAACGATAAAGATCCAGCTCATAATGATGCAAGCTTGTTAGCTAGGCTCCGAGAAGGCGATTTAGAGGCTTTCAATATTTTGTATGATAAATATTGGTCTTTACTTTTAGATGAATCTTACAAAAGACTCGAAGATTTAGCTTCCTGTGAAGAGATTGTTCAGGATGTATTTATTGAACTTTGGGAACACTGTCCCAGTAGAGAGATTCACAACCTGAAATCCTACCTCATTGCATGCATGAAATACAAAGTCTTTGAAACCTATAAGAAAAACAAACGCAGAAATATCCTTATCGAAGAAAATCATCACCTTTATCGAAGTTATGAAATTCTGGAAGGAGATCAGTATGCCGAAAAGGATTTAAAATCTTTAATTGAACAATGGGTAGCCCATCTCCCACAAAAAAGAAAAGAAATCTTTAAAATGAGATACTTAGATGGACTTACCACAAAAGAAATTAGTGATTTGACAGAAACTTCCCAAAATACAGTTCAAAATCACCTCGGAGTATCAATTCAAAAATTAAAAAAACTTGTTATCCAACATTTTTTGACGCTACTCATAATTTTATACAACTGTAAATAAGTAAATTACAAATAAACACCAATTTAGACTAGTACATTTTTTCCTTTTAGGGGCACTATTTAAGTGAACATTGTACTAATCATATGCAATATCCTAACCAAGAGCTCGAAAAGCTAATTGACAAATACTTAAAAGGCGAAGCCAATTCGGAAGAAATGGACGTCGTGGAACGTTTTTTCGATTCATTTTCATCCCGACCGAATTTAATCAAAACACTACCCGATCATGTACAGAAAGCACTCAAAGCACGCATTCATGGCAGAATTATAAAGAAACTGACTCGGAGGAATCAGAAAACATTCAATTTCCCTAGAATTGCAGCAGCTGCAGCTATCCTCTGTATCGCTTTTACAGCTCTTTATCTTTACAAAATTGCGCAACCAAACAATCGAGAAATTACGCTAACAAACGGACAACAGCAGCGAATTGTTCTAGAAGATGGTACAAAAGTTACACTTAATGCTTCGAGCAAAATAATCTATCCCGCCTCATTCAAAGATTCCAGCACACGTGAAGTTACTTTGATTGGGGAAGCATTTTTCGATGTCGCCAAAAATCCATCCAAGCCCTTCCTTATTCATACACCAAGAATGGAAATTAGCGTACTGGGAACCGCTTTCAATGTGCGCGATTATGCCGAAGAAAATAATGCCCAAACAGCTTTGGTACGTGGCAAAGTATCCATCTGGAAAAAAGGAACTGACAATCAGAAATTTATATTAAAGCCCAAAGAAAAGTTTGTGATCAGAAAGGTATATGGAGTTGAAAAGGAATTCCCATCTACAACTACTAAAACCGCATCGGCTCCTATGGCAATAGCTATTCAGCCATTTTCCATCTCTGAAAAAGACGGATCCGCTTTAGAAACCGAATGGTTATTAAATCGGATTACCATTCAAGATGATAGATTACTGGATATCGCCTTAAAACTAGAACGCATGTATGGCGTGGAAATTAAAATTACAAACAAAGCAGTTGCTAACCAACGCTATTCAGCAACATTCGAAAACGAACAACTAGAAAATATCCTAAAAGCATTACAAACTGTCAATTACTTTCAAATTAAAAAAACGGGGAAAAATCAAATACAACTACTCTAAAAACAATCAACCTATATAACTCACATGAACAAAACAAAACCCAAATTTAGAAAAGAGTCGAGATTGGCTTTACTGCTCATTTGTCTTAGCGCCATGCATATACAGAGCTTCGCCTATTCTCAAACTGAAAAAATTGATGTCTCCGTCCAGGGAGGAAAACTCGAAGATGTATTTCAAACAATCAATGACAAGAGCAAATACAAAATGTTCTTTAGCAAATCGACTCTCCCAAACTCGACAATCAATATTGTTGGAAAGAAAATCAGTGTAAAAGATCTTCTTTCCCAGTCTCTGGCCGGGAGCAACCTAACATGGGAAGTATTGGACAATGACATTATCGCTATAAAAGAAAAAAAAGAGAATCAGCAACACATTGCGGGCCAAGTAGTCAATGAAAATGGAACGCCTTTGGCAGGAGTATCTGTTATCATAAAGGACTGGCAAAAAGCAGAATACCGCAATATGCAAACGAGTACCGCAACGGATGTCAATGGACAATGGGGACTGCGTATTCCAAATGACGATGTCATTATTACTTTTTCTTTTATTGGTTATCAGAAGGTTGATATCACTGCAAAGCAGCTTATTGCCAATTCTACTCCTATTAAACTGAAACCGGAAGAAGGAAGCTTAGAAGAAGTGGTTGTTATTGGCTACGGTACGACAACACGTAGACTGAATACGGGATCAGTTGCTTCGATCACAGCGAAGGACATAACCTCTCAACCTGTAAGTAATCCCCTTGCCGCACTATCGGGAAGAATGTCCGGTGTATTGATCGCCCAAAACAATGGTGTGCCCGGAAGTGCTGTTCAGATTCAGATTAGGAATCAGGCGTCATTAAGTGGAACAACCTCAGGTTCAATACCGCTATACGTGGTTGATGGAGTTCCATTTACCAATTTTAACGGCGGACAACCTGCAACAGATAACCTCAATTCATTTGGTATCTCAGCTTCTTCAGGCGGCTTAAGTCCCTTCAGCATGATTAATCCAGCTGATATTGAACGTATCGATGTCTTGAAAGATGCCGACGCTACAGCGATCTATGGTAGCCGGGGCGCAAATGGTGTCGTATTGATCACCACAAAAAAAGGATCTGCAGGTCGTACTCGCATTGGTGTAAACTTTAACACCGGATTTACCGAGGTCAACCACTTTATCCCTATGTTGAATCTAGAACAATATCTCACGCTAAGAAAAGAGGCTTTTGCTAATGCTGGAGTTACACCTACAGCCGATAACGCTCCAGATCTTATGTTATGGGATCAGAACAAATCGACAGATTGGCAGAAAATGCTGATTGGAAACAAAGGACATATTACCGACGTTCAAGCGAATATGTCTGGTGGAAACGAATCTACCCGTTTTTTCTTTAATTCGGGATATAGACGCGAGAGTACTGTTTTTTATGGAGATAGCAAAAACAGTCGCTTTACCTCACGGTTAAACTTGGATCACACCTCTTCTGACAAAAAATTCAATGCCGCTTTATCAGTTAGCTATGCCAACGACAATTCCGATATGCCTTCCTCTGATGTCACATCTCTCTACAATTTGCCCCCCAATTATCCAATCTATGGTGACAATGGAAAATACTATTGGTTACCGTCATCAGCTTTTATTGACAACCCAATCGCCTTGCTCGAACGGAAATACTTTGGTAATACCAATAATCTGATCTCAAATGCCAATCTGAGCTACAAAATTATACCTGGACTGACAGCAAAAGCAAATTTTGGCTATACAATCACACAGTTGAACCAAAATAACCAACGGCCAATTACTTCCTTAAACAATACCGTTTCCAACCCGCTTGGTTCTTCTAGTTTCTCTAATACAAAGGCCGAAAATTGGATTATTGAACCGACATTGGATTATGTAAAAAGTATCGGCGAAGGTAAATTTACGGCATTAATTGGAACAAGTTTTCAGCAAAATTCATCCCGTTCACAGACAACCAATGGTTCTAATTATTCAAACGATGCACTTTTAGGTTCGCTCAGTGCCGCAGGATTATTCACTGCCAGCAATAACCTCGTATATTACAAATACAATGCACTATTCGGAAAAGTAAATTACGACTGGAAAGAGAAATATTTGTTTAATGGAACTTTTAGAAGAGATGGCTCATCTCGTTTTGGACCTAAAAACCGATTCGGAAATTTTGGAGCAATAGGGCTAGGATGGGTCTTTGGAAAAGAGGATTTTATACAAGATAATCTAACGTTTTTAAGTTTTGGTAAATTGAGAGCGAGCTATGGAACTACAGGTAATGATCAAATTTCAAATTACCTTTATCTTCCACTCTACTCTTCAACAACCGCGTATCTAAATAATCCTTCCATGAATATTGGAACACTTCCAAATGAATATATCAAGTGGGAAACAACCAAAAAACTGGAGTTTGCTTTAGATCTAGGTTTCTTGAAAGATCGAATTTTGTTTACTGGAAACTTTTTCAGAAATCGTTCTTCTGATCAGATAACTGATTTAGTTTTAAGTACTCAAACGGGCTACAACAGTTACAAAGAAAACCTACCGGCATTGATCCAAAATACAGGCTTGGAATTGGAGTTGAACACCACCAATATTACAAATGAAAATTTTACATGGAAAACATCTGCTAATTTCACGTTTTATAAAAACAAACTTGTCGAATTTCCTGGAATTGAAAACACATTTTATTCAAGTAGCTTTCTAGTTGGTGAGCCACTCAATATGGTCCGCTTGTATCACTATCAAGGTGTAGACCCCGCAACAGGAAGGGCGTTATACGAAGATCGCAATGGCGATGGGGCTATAACGGGCGATGACCGATACGTTGCTAACTTAGGTACACCTTTCTATGGTGGATTTAACAATACTTTTTCCTACAAAGGCTTCGAGCTTGGCGTATTTTTTCAATTTAACCACCGCTTTGGAGTAACTAAAATCCTCAATACAAGACCTGGTGCTATGCTCAACCAAAATGATTACTGGTTGGACAGATGGACACCAAATAACAGCAATACCAATATCCCGGGAGCAATTATCCCGACAGTACCGGCATCTTCAGCTGATGGAGTTGCATTAAGCAACTCTTATAATCAATATACCAGCTCTGATGCTGTCTATGGGGATGCTTCCTATATTAAATTGAGGTCTGTCAATTTATCTTACAACCTGCCCAAAAGCTGGACTTCGAAATTAAAAATGTCTAATTGTAATGTATTTATGCAAGGGCAAAATCTCTTTACATGGGCCAAGAACAAATATGTCCTGGATACCGAAACTACCGTGCAAGGCGGTCCATCTGGTTTAGGAACTGGAACGATTGCCCAGGTATTGCCTCCATTGCGGACGATTGTATTTGGATTTAACTGTCAATTTTAAAACTAGAGATCATGAAATTAAACATCAATAGAAATATATTATTATTAGCAATTACCAGTGGAACTCTTTTGACCAGCTCCTGCGAAAAATTTGTGGAATTGGGCGCTCCACCGACACAAGTTGTAGCTGGCGAAGCATTCTCTACAGATGCTTCGGCAAATAGTGTCATACGCGGATTGTATACCACAGCATTAAGCATCAATCTCGCCGGGACTTCAACCTTTTATACAGGAATCGCTGCAGACGACCTTCAATACAATGCGGCTGATGCAAATACCTCGGAATTCGCCAGCAATAACCTGCTGAACACAAATGGAAATGTCGCTAATTTCTGGTCAAATTGCTACCAACTTGTCAAGAATGCAAACAATGCGATATCAGGTCTCGACGCATCCACCAGCCTTACCCCAAGTGTAAAAGACCAGCTCCTGGGCGAAGCGAAATTTTTTAGGGCCTATACCTATTTCTATCTCGTCAACCTTTATGGCGATGTGCCATTGCAATTACGTGATGACCTCCACGCTTTTGAAGATGCAATTCTTCCACGAACTTCTGCACAGCAAGTATATGATCAGATTATTGCTGATCTAAAAGATGCGGAAAGTAAGATGGCGACGGCCTATGATGCAACAGCAAGCCCGAGAGGAAGAGCTAACAAAACTGCTGCAAGTGCATTATTGGCAAGAGTTTATCTTTACCAAAAGGATTATCAAAATGCAGAATCTTATGCGACCAAAGTATTACAGTCATCTGATTATGGCATGCCGACACCAGATAAAAATTTTGTAAACTCAAGTAATGAGGTTATCCTTCAACTTGGCAATCAAACGGGAGTAACGACATTTGGCTCCAATTATATTACCGCGGCTACAGCTACACCCGGCTACACCCTACCGGACGCTGTGTACAATAGCTTTGAGACATCTCCGACGGTTGACTTAAGAAAAACAAATTGGACAAGTTCAAAGACGGTCTCCAACAAAATCTATTATGCCATAACCAAATATAAAGTATCCTCGGGAACAGGTTCCGAATACCATATTATGCTTCGCTTAGCCGAGCAGTATCTTATTCGCGCGGAAGCGAGGGCTAAACTGGGAAAACTTACCGAAGCCCGGACAGATGTGGATGCTGTCCGTTCTCGCGCTGGACTTGCAGGACTTAATTCAAGCTTAAACCAAACACAATTACTATCTGCAATAGAAACGGAACGCCTGCACGAATTTTTCGGTGAGTTCGGCCATCGTTGGCTCGACCTCAAGCGGACCGATCGTGCTACCGCTGTATTATCTCCAATCAAATCAAACTGGCAGGCCACGGATGTCTTGTATCCTATTCCACAAGCCCAGATTTTGATCAACAATAAACTGACACAAAATCCAGGATACGAAGATTAATGAATTTAAAAAATCATACAGACAAAAAATGAAAACAAAAATCTTAACGGCTGCGTTGGTGTTTTCGCTAACAGCATCTTTTGCACAACAACCAGCAAAAAACAAATACCAACAGTATCTCCCCATTATAGAAAAAGGTACGTTGGTACAAAAGGATTCGCTTGCTAATGTATTAATGAGCGAATTAAAGACTTATAAATCGGAAGAAGACTACCGTACTACAATCAACATTTTGCGTTCTTTAGGGAAGGAAGATCTGCAGGCATCTGCAGAAGTACTGGCTAAGAAAAAATATCCAAAAGGATCACTAACCCGTGATGCCTTTATCACAGATGTTTTTTACAATGCAAGTACGCCAGTACAAAAAGAAAAAGCTTATAACGACCTTATCAAAAAATGGCCAGTTAAAAACTTCAAGGAAGAACCACTGACTTATGATTATGTATTGGCTAATTTAGCACAAAGTTTTGCGAACGATGGGAATGCACAAAAAGCAGTATATTATCTAGGAGAAATGAAAGAACGATTCTGGCGCGGAAATGGATATATCCCTGTTGGTCAAATCCTCCTGAGAACAGGTGATACGACTACTGCAGCACCACTCTTAAAAACCGCTATGGATGATAGTTATTACTATTTAACCCTTCCAGAGGATCAAAAAGACAATAAGGCCCGGTTTGCGGCCATGGGGTATGCAAGCTCCATGTCAGCTTATGTCAATATACTCGTTTCGCAGAAAAAATTTGCTGAAGCGCTAGGTTATATAGAAAATGCATTAAATGCAGCACCAGAGCAAGCGGATGGTCTAGCAATGGTATACTACAAATCTTTAATGGGCACAGGAAGAAAGCTTGAGGCATATAATATTCTCACCAAGTTATATGCTAAAGGACAATTTGCGGTCGAAAATGATCTTAAAAAATTATATACTGAATTGAATGGATCTGTTCAAGGTTATGAGAATTTTAATGCATCCTTAAAAATAGAGTTAACGCAAAACATTCGCAACCATATCAAAGAAATGGCAACTTTTAAACCTGCACCTAATTTTGAATTACTCAATCTTAAAGGTGAAAAAGTATCCCTAGCCAGTTTAAAGGGAAAAGTTGTGGTATTGGATTTTTGGGCAACTTGGTGTCAGCCATGTATCCGTTCATTCCCAGGAATGAAGGCAGCACAGGACTCTTATGCAGATGATAAGGATGTACAATTCTTATTCATGAATACCTGGGAGCGCGATAAGAACTATAAAGAAAATGTGATATCCTTTATCACCAAGAATAACTATCCTTTTGAAGTTCTCTATGACGATCAAAAAGATCCACAAACCGGAGAAGTTATGGCCGCGAAATTCGGAGTCAAAGGAATTCCAGCAAAATTTATTATTGATAAGGAAGGAAATATACGTTATTTTCTTACGGGATCTACTCCAAATGTAGATTACATTAAATTAGAAATGAAAGAGCTCATCGAAGCTGCTAAAAAACCTTATAAAGGCTAAAAGAAGGGGGCGTTCAAAAAGATTGAACAGCCCCCTTCTTTTTATAATCCAGCCAACTGTAGTCCGGCCAACTCCTGAGCGTAAAAGAAGAATTTTTGTGGGCTTTAAGACTTTCTTGATATTGTGGATCGGATGAATCTGCCGAAATGAGCCATACAGCACATAAATTTGAGCTATCAGCAAAAATAGATCTGTCTCAGCAGTCTTATCTTTGTTGTTATACAATATGCAGATGGCAACAAGAAACAACAGCAATAAGTGGCTTCGGTTTTTGAAAAGAATAATCTTAGGACTGACTGTTCTCATCGCTCTTATCGGACTATATATGATGCATCCACAATTTGGCAAAAGACCCTCGGGTGAAAGACTTCAACGCATACAGCTATCGAAACAGTTTAAAGAAGGAAAATTCCAGAATAGCAGCCCTACACCACAGCTCACGCAGCCCTGGACCGTCGCCCTATACGATTATTTTTTTAAGCGCTCGAACGAAACAAGTCCCAAACACACTATACCAACAATGGATATCGACTGGGAAAAGTTGTTAAGTCAGCCTCATGGGCTTGTTTGGTTTGGTCACTCCTCTTATTTCCTTCGTCTCGATGATAAGAACATACTCGTCGACCCTGTGCTTAGTGGCAGTGCTTCCCCTATTCCAGGAAGTGTAAAAGCGTTTAAAGGAGCCGATGTCTCTACCGTATCTGCTCTACCGCCGATTGACTATCTATTTATATCACATGACCATTATGATCACATGGATTATAAGACGTTAACGGCTCTACAACCCCGGGTAGGAAAAGTCATTGTTGGTCTTGGCGTTGGCTCCCATCTTGAATATTGGGGATATCGTCCTGAACAGATCATCGAAAAAGATTGGTGGGACGAAATCAACTTGGGTGATGGTTTCAGTGTAACAGTTGCACCTGCCAGACATTTTTCAGGCCGCAGTATATTTACTGCCAATACATTATGGGCATCCTATGCGCTCCAGACACCTTCCATGCGGCTCTATTTAGGCGGGGATAGCGGCTACGATAACCACTTCAAAGAGATAGGTAATCAATTGGGTCCTTTTGACCTGGCTATATTGGAAAATGGCCAATACGACCTTAGCTGGAAACATATACACATGATGCCGGAAGAGGTTGTCCAAGCGGCACATGATCTAAAAGCTTCCTTACTGTTTCCGGTTCATTCGTCTAAGTTTGTATTGGCCAATCATGCCTGGAATGAACCTCTAGAACGTATTTCCAAGGAAGCAATACGAGAACAACAGCCCTTGCTTACGCCTATGATCGGCCAGGTCATCGACCTGGATCAGCCCCCTTTAGTACCAAGTTACTGGTGGCGGAAATAGTTTTAAGCAACGGAATTGATAGTCGCTGGTGTTATGCCAAACTTCTCCTTGAAAGAAGCATAAAAATGAGAAAGGTTTTCAAAACCCAGATCAAGATAAAAATCAGCAGGTTTTTGACGCTTATTTTCAATTAGATAATAAGCCTCAGAAAGACGTCTTTCTTGCAGCCATTTTCGGGGAGACGTCTGGAATATTTTCTCAAAATCACGTTTAAAGCTTGCTAAACTCCGCCCTGTTAGTTTCGCAAAGTTTTCTAAAGGTACATTGTACCGATAGTTTTTAACCATAAATTGCTCGAGATCAATTTTATGCGGCTCCGAAAAGTCAAAAAGCAGGTCTTTTAACTGTGGATAGCTTTCCAACAACAAAGTGATCAACTCGTAGATCTTGATATTTTCCATCTGCGGGCTCACTCGGTCGATGGCTTCCGCATAGGGCGTCAATGACTCAAAATAACTTTTTATAAACAGGTTACTTTCCAGTACAACATTGGACTCACCCTGATACTTTTTGTCCGAACTGAGGTGATGGTCCATCGCGTATTGCTTCAGCCGATCAGCCCCCAGCAATACTGAAACAGATTTGTAAATATTATTTTTCGCGGGATATTTAAAAGCTTTGGCCAGTTGGTTTCTACGGGCAACCACAATCTGCCCTTCTGTCGCCACCAATTTTCCTTTCTGATGGTCCAGATGTGTTTCACCAGATAGCTGAAAAAAAACGACATGTTCGGGAATGAACTGTTCGTGCCCAAATGCTTTCTCGACATAACAGGAATACAAAAAGGCATTCCCAAAATCTTTCTCTTCCATGCTCAATACAATTTATTTTAAACGGCTCTGCGATTATGGGTACCGATAGCTAAAATCAGTCCCAGCCTAAAGGTAGCAAATATCTCATACCTTTTGCAAAGTCTAGTTGTCCGAAAGCTCAAAATATAGTTGGTACACAGCTCAAATCAAGCTACCGAAAAACTCAACGCATAAATACATTCACTTTTTGGAAAGCATCCTTCTTTTTTCTAAATCGAATAGCCCATGTCATCACCTACGTGTTTCAAAATGGAGCCATTCGAACTGCTTATTATTTCTTTGCAGCAAGCCGCTTACGTATAATACTGACAAATTCGGGTGAAACCCCCAGGTAGGATGCAATATAGTATTGCGGTACCCTTTGGGAAATAGTCGGGTATAGTTCAATAAATTCGAGATAGCGATCGGCAGCTGGTTTGGCCATTGTATGGATCAGCCTATTTTGCAGAACAGCGAGCCGACGTTGCACCAACATACGAAAAACCCGCTCAAACTTTGGAACAGTCTCTAATAATCTCTCTTTCGTCTCTGGTGTTAACATCAAAAACTCACTGTCTTCTAATGTTTCCATGTATAAACTAGATGGTGTATGATAATGAAATGAAGCAATATCACTAATCCACCAATCTTCGACAGCAAAAGCCAGCGTTACTTCAAAACCATTTTCATCCAGATAATAAATCCGGACACAACCTTTTTGAAGATATCCTTCAAACTGACAAATTTCCCCTTCCTCCAATAGCATCGTTTTCTTGGGAACCTTCTTTGTTGTCAGTAAACCAGTGAACTGTTCGGTTTCTTCGGCTGTCAAAGTAATGCACTTGGACACATTTTTAAGAATATTTTCGTACAACATAGTATTTCTTTAAATAGATCGGGTCGTTAAACACCTTCATTTTCGTGTAAAATATAACCCGCTCCATAGATACTTTCGATATGAAGTTTGCGATCCATCTGCAGCAATTTACGAAGTCGGGAGATAAAAACCTCCAGGCTTTTACCGTTAAAAAAATCCGTATTACCCCAAAACTGCAGCAGGAGATCTTTTTTATTGACCAATAGATTTTTATGAAGGACCAGATGTCGCAGCAACTCAGCTTCACGGACTGTGAGCTTTTGTATGCTTCCCATCCCATCACGCAAACTATAGCGTTCCATATTGAGCAACAGACAACCGATAGCGAGTTCGATTTCCGGATTCGTCGGCATTTCGGGCGCATTTGCCACGGTCAATAAATTGCGAATCTTGAGCAATATTTCGTCCATGTCAAAAGGTTTCGCAATGTAATCAACAGCGCCCAGACTAAGTCCTCTGAGTCGCGATGTGCGTTCATGAAGTGCTGTCAAAAAGAAAATAGGTTGCCCAGGATTCAATTGTATCATTTGTTGCGCCAGGTCAAAACCATTACCATCGGGCAACTGCACATCAATAATTAGTAATTTGACGGCACAGGACTGAAAAGCCGCCCAGCCTCCTTGCGCCGTGCTTTCCCAGCGTACCGTAAAGCCTTTGTATCGCAAATAACGTGAGAAAACTTCGCCCAAATCAGGTTCGTCTTCAATCAAAAGGATGTCAATCTTATCTTTTGCCATTGAATGCCACATTACTCATGTAAATATAAAAAATTGTACCGGAACCAGACTTACCGCCTGCTACATGGATCGTCCAACCCAGCCTGTCCAAATAAGATTTGACATAGTAAAGCCCCAGTCCTAGTCCAGGTTTATTACCCGATAGTTTCCCTCTATAAAATGCTGTAAATATCGCTTCCTGATCTGCAGCGGCGATCCCAATCCCATTATCCACTATTTTGAGGTTATAATGATGACCTTGCTGCTCCCAGCTAAACTGAATCGTCTTCTTACTATTATCGTTAAATTTTATCGCATTGGATACCAGGTTATCTAAGATTGAAAAATAATAATCTTCATCAAGATTCATCTCCACATCGGCAGCTAAAGGTTCATATTGAATTTCAATTTCACCTCGGTAGCGCAAATGAAGTTCTTTCAGTATTTGCTGTGTCAGCCGATCAATAGAAACGGATACAATTTTAGCCTCTTGTTCCTGTAATGCCACAGATCCCATGACCTGTTCAAAATAAGCTTTGAGTCGTTTGGCTTGCCTTTCCACGATGCGCCCAAGTTGTGCCACCTCCTTATCGTCTTTTCCTGTTTCACGATCGATCAAACTATGTGCACTGATCAAAATTGTCGTCAGCGGTGTATTAAATTCATGGCGCATATGATTTAGAAAACTCGTTTTCAGGTCCGCCAATTTACGTTGGTTGATCCAATTACGATAGGTTCGATAACTCAATAATACGATCACAACAATACAAGCTAAGGAGAGTAAAAACACGGGCATCATCCGTTGGACAAGACGCCAGTCCCTATTTTCATAATCAACATACAGGCTATAGGTAAAACGATAAGGAATAGGATTCTTGTCACTAACAGACAGTTGGAATACCCTATTATTATTTGTTCCGCGCTTGAGTTTGCCACTAATTAGACCAGCACGATCATCGGCTGCTAACGCATAGAAAGTCGTCCAGGCACGGTCTCTTGCATTATATATTTCCAATTTATCAAAATGGAATAGGTAAACAAGTGTCGTATCGAGCCCTTGCTGATGTACGATCCGACGAAAAATGCTGTCTAACGACTGCTGCCTCCGCATCTGATCGAGAAAGCCATTCATACAATGGTTACCGTACTGGTCTGCGTCTGCGGACTTATTTATTTTTTTTTCATACCATTTCGGCAAACAGGGTACCAATGTTGTCTGGAATATGGCATCCCCCCCAGGGAATATCTTATCATCCATAATAACAGCTCCATAAGCATTCTGGATCCGGTTGAGCTGTCCAATCTGATAATTCTTGTCTTCAAGCTTATACGTATTGAAGATCAGAAAACCGATCAGCCCTGTTAAGATCAAGAAGCTTGTTCCGAATGCCCAAGGATATATATTTTTACCGGTACTCTTCATGGTTTAAAAATAACATCAATTTGTCGAATCAAGATAGCTATTAGGCTTTTATTAGGCTTTCGTTAGGTTTCCATTAGGCTTAAATAACACAACCTTGACCTATCTTTACAACATAACAACTTAGCAAATTATGTCCAAAATTTCACAGCCCCTACTTTACTGCCTATCCTTTCTTTTACTGGGCAACACGTTATTGGCACAATCCAGTTTTTCAAAGAAGGTCCTTGAGCAGAGCCAGCTCGACTTTGTCAATCTTGGATTCGGTATGTTCATCCACTATGGCATGCCTACTTTTATGGAACAAGACTGGTCCGATCCTAATGCCGCGCTTGAACTGTTCAAATCTCCGAGGCTCAACGCCGATCAATGGGCCAAAGCTGCCAAGTCGGCCAACATGAGCTATGGTTGCCTAACCACTAAGCACCATAGTGGCTTTCCGATCTGGAATACCAAAACAACAGATTATAATGTAATGAACACGCCTTTACATCGTGATGTTGTTAAAGAATTTACGGATGCCTTCCGCAAAAATGGTTTGCGTGTTATGCTGTATTATTCCATTTTGGATATGCATCAAGGCATACGTCCACATACCATTACGAAAGCACATATCCAATTGATCAAAGATCAGTTGACCGAATTACTGACTCAATACGGCGAAATCGACGCCTTGGTCATCGATGGATGGGACGCCCCTTGGTCGCGAATTTCGTACGATGACGTTCCTTTCGATGACATCTACTATCTTGTCAAGTCACTCCAACCGAAATGTTTGTTGATGGATCTCAATTCGGCAAAATATCCAGGTGATGCGTTGTTTTACACCGATATCAAATCGTACGAACAAGGCGCGGGTCAATTTATCTCCAAGGAGCATAACAAATTGCCGGCAATGGCCTGTCTTCCCTTACAGCAAAATTGGTTCTGGAAAACATCGTTTCCGAACACCCCAGTTAAAAACGTCAATGAATTGGTCGAGAAATTTGTAATTCCGTACAACAACGCGTATTGCAACTTTATGCTCAATGTAGCACCAAATAGTGATGGTCTGATGGATCAAAATGCACTTGATGCACTGAAGACAATCGGTACATTATACAAAAATAAACCCAGCTACAGTTCATTACCAAGTTACCAGGCACCAATAGTCGACCACAATATAGCCAAACAAGTACCTTCATACAGTAGCTGGAGCGAAGATATGAACATTATGGATTTTGCCAACGACGATAACTTTGGTAGTGCCTGGGTCTCCAATCCGGCAGTCAAAGGTGAAGTATGGTATGAATTGGATTTTGAACGTAGTAAAGCTTTCAATAGTGTTGTTATTACCGAAGGAAAAGACAATCCTTCACAGTATAACTTATCCTATCTGAAAGATGGAAAATGGCATCCTATCGCGGTTACAGCGGTACAACAGGGCCGCATCAAGATCTTCCGCTTTGATGAAGTACTGGGACAAAAATTACGCTTCAGCATCAAACCTGAAAAAGGTCATGCGGTCGTAAACGAAATCGGCGTTTACCAAGAAAGACGCTAACAAGCCAAAAAACTTTCATCAAACTGAACAATACACCCTTAGTAGTAAAAAGAGGCTCCTTGCAATGCAAGGAGCCTTCTTTTATTGGGACTAATAGGTTAAATTCCTATTTACTCCAACCTGGGTTTTGTGTCAGATTTCCGTTCAGCACAATCGCTGCAGACGGAATTGGGTAAAGGTATTGCTTGTTGTTGTCATCCCAAGTACGCTTCACAGCTTTAAACCATTCCAGGTGATTGTCCGAAGTCATTGTCTGGAAATTGGTACTTTTACCCCCTATAGCCACCTTGGCTACTCCTGCAGGAACAGTTATCGAAGGAGCTGATTTACTTCCATCATAGAACACGACATCTGGAGTTCCATTGTGGTCGATATCAATCAGCTTATCTAAAGCAGGGATATAAATTCCCGTCCAAGGCAAATTTGCCATAAGCGGTCCAAGTTTCCATCGCTTCAAATCATTGAAACGGAAACCCTCCAGAGCTAATTCCACCTGTCTTTCCCGACGTATTTCTAAAAGCACGGGGCTATTGACTTCGGGGAAGAAGGTATTTTTCAAGTAGGTATCCACTTTGGTTGGCAGTGTATTCGTTCCACTTGTTATTCCTGCCCTTGAACGTAATGCTCCAATAGTTTTCGACCAATCCGCATCATTGAACGTACCTAGTTCCTGTTTCGCTTCAGCATAATTTAATAGTATTTCAGCATAACGCATTAAAGGAACTGCATTAGTATTGTAACCGCCATTGTCGTAATAGGGATCGTCTAAAGTATACTTGATCGGTTGATACCCCGTATAAGTAAAACTTGCAAAATTTGGGGGAGCAGGCTGTCCATTACGGGAATATCCTGGCGTCCGGATCAACTGCGCCAAGCGCAAGTCGCGATTTTGACACTCCTCATAGAATTCCTCAGTCTGAAAGTTCGGTCTATCCGTATAAGGAGTACCGTCAACATTCAAAAAACTATTGATAAAAGGCCTTACCAAACTTAAACGTGGACCGTAGGTTGCTGATGTCCACCACCAGTTGGCGTCGTTCAAAAGCGCAAGATCTTTACTGAAAGTTACGGCCAACATAACCTCTTTTGTCACTGGAGTATTACTGGTAAACAACTGTCGCTGTGATGTTTTAGGGTCTGCGGAGATATTAAGCCCATAAGGACCATTTTCCATTAAAATCTTGCCAGCGTCTACCGCCATCTGGAAAAATACTTCCGGCTGTGTAGCCAAATTGAGCTTTTGGTATTTACGAAATGTTCCTTCGAACAGCGCGATTCGCGTCTTCAAACCCAGTGCTGTCCATTTATTAACCGTACTACCGTCGCCCGCCGTATTTGTGATATTGGCGTAGGCAAAGTCCAGATCTTCCATGATGTGCTTCATGACCACTTCGCGCGAATCCCGTGGTGCTTTAAGAATATCCGTCTCATCAACAGCCAAAGGGTGATCTACCCAAGGCACATCGCCAAAACGAACTACTTTCTCATAATAGAACCAAGCTCTGAAAAAGCGGGCTAAGCCGATATAATTATTTTTGATGGCATCGCTCAATTTGGGACTATTACATTTAGCTATCAATTGGTTGATATTACGCAGGGTAGTCCAGGACCACCCCGAACTGATCTCAGCACTGTAAGCGCCGCCGACCATAAAATCATTGAGGCTATTTACGGCCGAATAGTCAGCCATAGCGTCACCTTTATAAGCGTCACTACCAGAGGTAATATTCCGATAGAATGAGTTGCTGTAATTTTTTAATCCACTTTCGCTCCCGAAGATATCCTCCTCGGTGGCACCTGCCTTCGGCAGCTCGTTTAGTTCACAGGAGGAGAACAAAAGCGCAACAATAGGTATATAAAATAATTTTTTCATGATAATAAAAAACTATAAGCCAATAGATAAATTAAAACTAACACTCTTCATAATCGGATAGTTAAATCCGTCGCCAGAACCCGTTCCGATCTCCGGATCAGATTTGCCCAGATTACCGACATCGAGATCCTTCGTTTTTTTGTAAAGAGGCGACCAGGTCCATAAGTTTTCGCCCGAAAGTCCAGCCCGAAGACTACTAATTTTTAACCTGTTGGTTACAGATTTAGGAAAACTATATCCGATCTGTATATTTTTCATCCGTATATAGGCAACGTTCTGAAGATATCTTGTCTGTGGCGTTGTTTTGATAGATTCATTGTACCCAGCATAACGAGGAAAATAACCGTTTGGATTGTCTTCAGTCCAATAATTGTTGAGGTGCCATTCCGGCAAGTTGTTGTAAGGTCGATTGTATTGTCCCCAAAAAATAGATTCATTGCTCGGGTACCAATTCTGCTTACCCACACCCTGGAAGAAAGACGAGAAATAAATACCTTGCCAATCCAGATTAAGGTTAAAACTATAGATATATCGTGGATCGGCATTACCGATTACAGTTCTGTCACCATGGCTATAAATCGTATTATTTCCATAATCAATTACACCATCACCATTTAGATCCGCAAAACGTACGTCACCTGGATATATTGTACCATTGTTTGACGATTTGATCAATTTTTGTTTTGCAGCACCATCAATTTCCGCCTGATTCTGAAATAAACCCTGCGTTACATAGCCCCATATTTCACCGATTCGCTGACCTTCATAATACGATCCATCTTTGATTAAACCCTCCTTATTTTCGTAACGGTCTATATTGGATCTATAATCAGCCAAAGTACCCCTTACGGACCAATTGAAAGGACTACCGTTCAGATCGAATCTATCCTTATAAGTCAAGCTCACTTCAAAACCTTTTGTGGTCATGTCAGCATAGTTTCCTTTCGGCGACTCCGCACCAAAGATGTCAGGCAAAGCTACACCTAAGGTATACATATTTAAGGTCTTGCGTTGATAGATATCGCCCGTAAAAGTCAGTTTTCCATTTAAAGACGATAGATCAAGACCTAAGTTTGCCGTGCGCGCTGTTTCCCAAGTTAAGTTATCCGGGATCACCTTAGGCACCGAGGTATATGCCGGCTTCTGTCCGTTCAATACCCGATCCATAATCTTGATCTCGTAAATATCCAAATAGGAATACGGATCGACATTACCATTACCCAATGAACCATAGGACGCTCTTAACTTCAGATCAGAAAGTGCTCTTTTGTCCACCTGGAAGAATGGCTCTTCAGAAATACGCCAGCCTACGGATGCGGAAGGGAATAGTCCCCATCGTTGGTTTGTCGGAAATTTGGACGAACCATCGTAGCGGCCATTGAATTCAAAAAGGTAACGGTCCTTGAAAATATAATTGGCACGCATAAATACCCCGACATTACGGTACTTGTTATATCCCGCTGTCGCTGTGGTATTCTGCCCTACTGCGAGGTTGATATTTTCAACATCATCATTGAGTAGACCTGTTTTGGTAATATAGGTTGAATTGTAGGTACGCTGCTCATAATTGTATCCGAGCAAACCTTTAAAATAATGATCGCCAATTGTGCGTTCATATTCACTGTAGAGATTTCCAAACAAGTAACGGTAGCGTTGGTCTACTTGATAAATATTGTCGTTCATACTTGTTTCCAACCGCAACATCTTTCCCTCCTGTGTGCTATACGGAACAGGTACACGGACTCTTACCGAATTAAAATCGCGATTTCTAAAAGTCAGATCCCCTTTAACGCGGAACGTGTTGTTGAAAAACTTAGTCTCGAAAGAAGTTGTGTTGCGGAGATCCTGATTTGCTGTATTCGTACCATTTTTACCGTAGATAAAATCCCCTACTGTATAGGCTGCAGAGAAGCTCATAGATCCATCAGGGTTAAAGATCGGCGAAGAAGGGTGTCCCTCATCGGCAATATTGCGCCAGATATTTCCACCTTCGCCAGCAGTCGATGGGTCTCTGTATTTGGCATAATTAAAATCGATGTTATTGCTTATCCGTAACCAGTCGGTGACCTGAAGTCCCGCTTTTGCACGTGTATTATAGGTCTTATATTTATCACTGTTGTAGCGGTACATGCCATTGTAGTCGTAAGCACGTCCAGAAATATAGTAATCCATTTTTTCTGAATTACCACTGATGGACAGGTTGTGATCCTGGACAAACGTATTGTCCTTGATCAACGTACCGTAATAATCTTCATTACCGTAGTATACATAATTACCTTTATCGTCGACAGTGACCTGTTCGGTAATGCCCTGTTCTTTTCTTCTCTTAAATTCTTCCAGCCAATCTGTTGTAAAGATCTGTGTCTTGTTGAGCTTGCTCGGAATCGATGAATAATTGTTCCAGGCATTATAGGCTGTAAAGAAATGCGAAGCATATTCGTAACCATCTGTCACGAATTTAGGCAAGGTTACAGGTTTTTGAAAAGAGCCACTTCCTGAATAGTTGATCGAAGTTTTTCCGGACTTGGCACGTTTCGTTGTAACCAAAACTACCCCGAAGGTACCGCGGGAGCCGTAAATCGCAGATGAAGCCGCATCTTTGAGTGTAGTTACACTTTCAATATCATTGGGATTGATCGCCGAAAGGTCACCCTCGACACCATCAATAAGCACAAGTGCACTTCCACCCTGACCAATGGAAGTTGTCCCACGGATATTGAAACTTGGTGCACGATTGGGCTTACCATCTGCTGGGGTTACATTCAAGTTGGGAATTACACCTTGGAGCATCTGGCTTGCATTACCCAGTACGCGTCCCTCAAAAGCTTCCGATCCCACTTGGTCTACTGCACCGGTAAGATTCACTTTTTTCTGCGTACCATAACCGACCACCACAACTTCCTCCAGTTCGGTATCTTTAGATTCCATGATGATATCGATCTGCCCTGCCGTCACGCTGACGATCTTTTCACTATAGCCTATCCCTGTCAATTTGAGTCTTTGCCCTATAGTGGCTTCAATCGTGAACTGCCCCGCTACATTCGTTGAGGTTGTTTTTTGGCTGGTTAAATTGGTAATGGTAATTCCGGACAAGGTTGTTCCGTTTTTGTCTTTCACCACCCCTTTCACGGTAGATTGAACTGCAATACTGTGCACCTCTTGATTCAATTTGACATAATCGCGCTCTACATTAGCCCAAGTGGGGTATGAGAGACCCAATGCCATACTGATTAGTAATGTTTTTTGCATTTTTAGTCTGGTTTAGAATTTTGCTTCAAAGTTGATGCTTTGACTTGGTTTATAATTTACGGTAATGTTAACAAATATTTAATTAATATCAACAACATTACTACCTAAACAGGTTTAGCACACCATTAGATAATCAAAATTTATCTTTTATGTAACATAAATTATAAAAACAAGTATTGACACACCTAAAATTTAATCCATTCAATTCAAAAACCTAAAGTCCCCTTTTTCATAATCCAGAAATACACTAAGTGACCGAGAAGGGATTCCGCAAGATCCATTGTTTAGTACATTTTTTCTTTCCCGTTTTTCTTGAACTAGTTCAATGAACAGCTAGACACTGGAAAGATGGAAATACTTCAAAAACTTTTTACACCGATTTGGGCAATACGGACAATAACATTGCCATACTGGATTTTTTGCTGGCTGTCTGGCAGGAGCCTATTTAGGTAAAGAACTTGGGTTAAGCTCAATTGCATTTGCCGGAATAGCAATGCTCATCTGTTACTTTCCTTCCAGCCGAAGTGACCAATAGAAATAGGCCCAAGATAGCATAACAAAAAGATGCCGCCTCGAGTATTTTTTCAAGGCAGCATCTTTTTGTTATCGTTTTTTTTGTATGCGCTTATTTTTCGCTAATAAAAGCCAGGATATCTTTATTGATGGTCTCCGCTTCTGTAGTAGGCATTCCATGCGGAAAGCCAGGATAGGTAATTAAAGTGCCATTTTGGACCAACTCAGCAGCTCTTCTACCCGTTATATCAATCGGTACGATCTGATCATCTTCACCATGCAATACTAAGACAGGAATCTCGACTTTTTTAAGTTCTTCCGTAAAATCAGTTTCAGAGAAAGCTTTGATACAATCATAGTGAGCCTTAATACCGCCCATCATTCCTTGCCGCCACCAGTTATCCATCACGCCTTGTTGTACATTTGCTCCATCGCGGTTATAACCATAAAAAGCGAGGGTAAAATCCTGAAAATACTGTTGTCTACGTGTTGCAGTATTCAATCTTATTTCGTCAAAGACCTCCATAGGTACGCCATCAGGGTTTGTTGCACTCTTAGCCATTGTGGGGGTAACCGCACTGATCAATACAGCTTTTGACACCCGAGAAGTACCATGATTGGTTATGTAGCGCACGACCTCGCCGCCACCTGTTGAGTGGCCAATATGGATGGCATCTTTTAAGTCCAATGCTTCTACCAATTGTGCAATATCCGACGCATAGGTATCCATCTCATTTCCTGTCGCCGTCTGTGTCGAGCGACCATGACCCCGGCGATCGTGTGCGATCACACGGTACCCTTTTTCGAGGAAGTACATCAGCTGCGCGTCCCAATCGTCGCTGGATAGAGGCCAACCATGATGAAATACGATCGGTTGTCCTGTTCCCCAGTCTTTGTAATAAATTTCTGTTCCGTCTTGAACTTTGAATGTTGCCATGATGATTAGTTTAAGAATTTTATTATTTACATGATATGTTAATTGGATTGCAATTTATAGTCCAACAAACATATATAACTGTATTTAAACGCATTATAAAACAAAAAGTAAATTTATAAATAACGATATATCGTTATTTATACAGTCGGTTCATCCGTTTTTTAAGATAGGTTCTATTTTCCTGCAAAAGGCTTCTCGCCGTGTGCTCAACTTTATTTAAATAGTAATCATATATTCAGTTTTCACCTAATATTTGAACCAGATCTTCCGCGCCACCGTCAAATTTCTGTCCGTTGACAAAAAATGTCGGTGTCCCATTAACGCCACTCAGCATACCACTTTCAAAATCGCCATCTACCCGATCCTGTAACGCCTCGTCCTGCATATCAGATTTGAACTTCGACATATCCAAATCCAGTTGCTCGGCGATATCCAACAGTAATCTCGCACTTAACAAGTTCTGGTTTTCAAAAATGGCATCATGCATCTCCCAAAATTTTCCCTGCAAGGCCGCCGCCTCCGCCGCTAATGCTGCGGGTTGAGCATAAGGATGCATTTCCGAAAGTGGGAAATTGCGGAATACAAACCTGATCTGGCTTCCCAGTTCGGCCATCATTTCTTTTATTATGGGATGGGCTGCACCGCAATGTGGACATTGATAATCCCCATATTCAACAATGGTCAGATCGGCCTGGCCATTTCCCAATATATGGTCAGCATTGCTGACCTTCGGTTTCAATGACATAATTATTTTAATTTAAGATTCTCCAATGCTTCGATAATACCGTCTGCACCTGGATTGACCGCAGTCGGAGATAGATAACTCCAAGCGATACCCCCTTCCTTATCAATTACAAAGAGTGCGCGCTTGCACTCACCTTCTTCTTCATCATAAACACCATATTTTTTGGCGACATCTCCTTTAGCTTCAAAATCGGCTAGAAGTGGAAAATGTAGTTTTCGGGACTGAGCGAACGCCATATGACACCATTTGCTGTCAACGGAAATACCCATAATTTCGGCATCATATTTCTTAAAATACTTGAGCATTTCATTATATAGTGCCATCTGATCGCTGCATACCGGACTCCAATCTGCGGGGTAAAATGCCAATATCACATTATGCCCCTTGAATTCTGATAAGCTAATTTTCTGATCGGGGGTCGCATACAAGGTAAAATCAGGGGCAACATCATTTTTTTTTAACATAGCAATGTTTTTAAAATGTAACCATTATTTGATAATTCAGTTCAATAGTCAATCTATATGAGCTGTAATAACATAAAGTAAAGTATTGAACAGCAATATTTGTTTTATTTAGTTTCAGGTTTGATAAAGATCTGACTTTCCAGAAGCCCCTCGAGGAATGAATTTCCGATCCAAAATCATGTTAAGGTATCCCCTCATACATCATAAATTTCTTAGATTTAGGATTCCTCGAAAAGACAGAATTATCGTTCAACACAGTCAACTTCAGACTATTTATTTAGCCATTTAGAAATCAGCTTAGTATATTTTGGCATGACAACAAAGACCATCAAAAACACAATCGTACCAGAAATCAAGAGTGCATCCGAAAAGTGATTGAAGGGAAAATTTAAAGCGCGCAATAATGGCACGAGTAACATGGGTATACAAATTGATAATGGATAAATAGCAGACCAAGTGACAAGATATTGTTTCCAGCGAGGAGGGATTTTTGCACTATTCTCTGGGGCTTCAAAAAGAAAATCCAAACCCGACCGGATCTGATAGCGATCATGACGACGAAATAGTGGCTCAGCTTTTTCGATCCATAGCTTTCTTTGCTCCGATTCTAACCACATTTGTAGATTCTCTACAGTGTCAAAACGAATAATGACTGTATAGACAAATGTCAATTTAGGAATAGGCCTCACGATCTGAAGATCAATAAAACCTGTTGCATGTTTGGTCAACGGCGTAATCTCGTTAAGCCATTTTTCATATTCCAGAATTTTACCATCCAAAATATGATGTATTATTACCGCAGAAGCACCTTGAGTTTCCATAATAAATTGATTTTATTCGTTGCGCCATTACTCTTTCCTGTCTTAAAGGTACGGCAGAATGATCTAAAGGCAAGCGAAATTTCGTTGAATAGGCATATTTGATCGTTGAAGAGTTTATCATCCACGATCTGACTACAAGATCCGTTGATCTGCCTACATCCAAAATCGATCGATTGGCCACCTTTGTATCATCAATTTATTTAAAAACAGAAAAACATGAAATCACAAAAGGTATGGTTCATCACTGGCGCTTCCAAGGGGCTAGGTCTCAGTCTCGTTAAAGAATTGCTCGCCCAAGGTTATCTTGTGGTTGCCACATCACGAACAAAACAGGCCCTAGAAGATGAAATGGGTGATCAGGAAAATTTTCTGCCGCTTGAAGTAGACATTACCGATGACAAAGACGTTGCCCGGGCAGTACTATCGGCCATTGATTATTTTGGACGAATTGATGTACTGGTCAACAATGCCGGATATGGCCAAATTGGAACCCTAGAGGAGCTCAGTGACCTGGAAGCACGTCGCAACTTTGAAGTGAATGTCTTTGGATCACTTAATGCCATCCGGCATATCGCCCCCCATATGCGACGCCAACAATCGGGACATATTTTCAATATAGCATCTATCGGCGGACTCGCAGGAAATTACCCAGCTTTTGGTGTTTATTGCTCCACCAAATTTGCTGTCGCAGGCTTTACTGAAGCCCTCGCTGTCGAAATGGAGCCTTTTGGTGTACACACGACCTTGGTGTATCCCGGCTATTTCAGAACTGATTTTTTATCTGAAGGATCCTTACATACCGCAGCCAATCCGATCGCAGCTTATGTAACTGCCCGAGAAAACGAAGCCACCCATCTGCATCAGATCCACGGGAATCAGGCAAACGATCCCCAAAAAGCAGCAACCCTATTAATCGAGCTTAGCACGCTGGAGCAGCCTCCAGTCCATTTTTTAATGGGCGAAGATGCGTATGAACTGGCCAAAAATAAGATCAACATGCTTAGGGCAGAAATCGAAAAATGGAAAAGTTATACCGTGTCAACAGGTTTCGAGCATTCCGTATAACAGCTTAGTTCAGCATAAGGTGCTTCCAAGGATATTTCACAATAATCAAATTAGAAATTCAGTAAATTTACAACATGGAGAATACATTTCGCTTTCAATCCCTTTCGGAATTCCACAGCTTTTGCGGACTACCTAAACCCGAACATCCATTGATCAGCCTGGTTGATTATAGTCAAGTACATTACCCTGTGAATGATCGCAAATTGAATTGGATACAACATTTTTATTCGATCGGTTTAAAGCGAAATGTAAATGCCAGGTTCAATTATGGACAGCAGCACTACGACTTCGACTCGGGCATACTCACCTTTGTCTCACCCTTACAATTTCTAAAAGTGGAGATCAATCAGGAAGTACAGGCGCAACCCAGCGGCTGGATCCTGTTGATCCATCCTGATTTTCTTTGGAACAGCGAACTGGCAAAACATATTCACTCCTACGATTTTTTCCAATATCAGGTCAATGAAGCCCTTTTTCTTTCAGACAAAGAAGAAGCCATCATTGTCGATATTCTGCAGAATATCGAAAAAGAGTACCAGTCTAATATCGATAAATTTAGTCGTGAACTCATTCTCAAACAGATTGAACGCTTGCTGATTTACGCCGAACGATTTTACGAGCGTCAATTTATCACTCGCAAACGATCGACCCAAGAGCTGGTCACCAAGTTTGAGCAAATACTGTCAACACAGTTTCAGCAACACATACTTGTGGAGCATGGCGTACCAACCGTCAGCTTTTTGGCGCAGCAGCTCAATTTATCACCAAACTATCTGGGCAGTTTGCTGCGTATCTACACACAACAAAACACCCAGCAGCATATTCAGCATAAAATGATCGAGTATGCCAAATTAAGATTAAGTACAAGTTCCCTCTCCATCAGTGAAATCGCCTATGAACTGGGGTTCGAATATCCACAGTCGTTCAGTAAGATCTTCAAAAAGAATACCCAACAAAGCCCCGTGGAATTTAGGCAACTGTTTCAGTAGGTTAATCATTTTTATTCCGCGTAATATCCCGCTACGCCAATGCCAATCGTCCAAAAGAACTTTGACTTTTTAAGGTCCTCCAACAGCATATCCGCATTGTCTTCGTATTCGCCATCGGCTTTGATTTCCTCAATCTCCTCCTGAACATCCTCTTCAGTAATCTGTCTCCAGACACCAACAGAGCTATTTAAAAATGTATAGCAATATCCCGCTTCGGCATCATCAACCTCACCCGCGTTTTTATCACTCAGGATACTTACAAGCTCGGTCGCTTCGACCTGAAACGGATTAACACCATAGATACTGATTTCAGTTTTTTCTGGATAGGGTCCATTGATGCTTTCTATAAATTCCAATGTTCCCTGATCATTAAAATCAAGTCTCAATTCGAGTTCATCATAATAATATTGGTCGTCCAGTGCATCTGAAGGAGCACCAAGTACACTTTGAACTTCAGCACTGCCCGCACCGAGATTAACCTGACCAATACCTTCAATTTGAATCCCAACACGTGGGACTAGTTCAATCTTTTTCATCCGTATTCAGTAAATTATAAAAAGGATACCTGCATAAATAACACTTGAACATCTGCTATCGTTTTATCCAATAATGAACATAGCTACAGCTTTATGCTGACATAAATTTACACTAATTCCCATTAAATAATTATTAACATTTTTAACTTTTCTTACGATCCTTAGTGCACATGATAATTCGCATACTCAGGCAATTATGACTAACTTTAGGAATGCATCAAAAATCGACCATTATGCAACAGACGCTAACGACATTAGACAGTTATATCCAAAATCTAAGACCTGAACTGTATACCGATCTACAATCCCCGTTATCGGCAGAAGAGTTTAGGGCCCTTGAACAGAAATATGATATTGAAATACCTCATGATCTTAAAGCACTCTATCGCTGGAAAAATGGGCAGCGCAATACAAGTTATGAAGCCTTTGTTAACAATTCGACTTTCATCCCACTAGAAGAGGCGCTGGATACAGCGCAGGAATTGACAAATATGATTGGTATGGACTTTGAAATCGAAAACTGGTGGAATGAACGTTGGATCCCTATATTCCACAACGGCGGTGGAAGTTATATCTGCTATGATCTAGGTGGCATCTTTACCGGACAGGCAGGTCAATTGATTGAATACTGGAATAAAGACAATGACCGGAATGTTATTGCACCTAACCTCGAAGGTTTTTTAGGGCTACTTAACGACTATTATGCCCATACGCCTAAAGAAAAATTCGATGATTTTTTTAGCCTAGATACCACAGGCGAATATCCCAAACGGTTTAAGGTGGACTAACAGAAACTCATCGCCCTCATTTTTTTCTCTCGATGAATTTTTAAATTTATTATACCTTTTCCCGCTGTTTCTCTTTGGAACCACAGGATAAAAACAGAGTCAACATACAATAAAGAGTAACAAAAATTAAATAAATCCTTAGCTTCATCATACTATTGGTCTTTACACTAAACCGAAGAAAACAATAAATGCTGATTTCAAATGACAGCATCAACAAGATGCCAACCATAATGGAGATGCAAAATTTCATCCAGTTCCACACATTAATAAGTTAAAATCAAAAGATATACTGTTTTTATAGAAGGTAAAATAGGAATTTAAACGAATAGATAATAACTTTGGACAGATAACACACCGTCCGTTATACGAATCAGGCCTTCATGAAATCGAAAAAAGTAAATACTTGCGACCACTCCTGCCTTATGTGCCGTTATGTCCTACAAGACTGGCTTGGACAAATCGACCTGCACCGAACAAATATCAGATTGAAAAAAGGCGAGCAGTTTATTACCGAAGGGCAATCGGTTCGGGGTATTTATTTTGTCCAGTCTGGACTTGTCAAAGTTCACCGCAATCTTGGGGATAAGGAAACCATTGTTCGTTTTGCAAAAAAGGGAGATATCGTAGGCCATCGCGGTATCAGTACTGAACAAACCGTCTATCCCATTTCGGCAACTACCTTGGATGTCACGCAGCTCTGCTTCGTGGAACTGCCATTTTTTCTGTCCACGCTACGCATAAATCCCGAATTGAGCTATCGGCTGATGTTATTTTTTGCCGACGAACTACATCTTTCTGAGCAAAAAATGACCAACCTGACACAGCTTCCTGTTAAAAACCGGCTTGCTTGGAGCTTATTGTTACTCTACCGTATTTTTGGCGAGGAAAACATAGACGGATATATCGGTCTCACCTTGAGTAAAAAAGATCTTTCATCCTATGTAGGTACTACTTACGAGACCGTCTACCGCATGCTAGGTGAACTTATCGATCTAGAGGCGATAGCGATGGACAAAAAAAATATCTTTATTAAAAACTTCCAGCTTTTGCATGATCTTTCGGAAGAAAATATGGGGAGTGAAACAGTCTAAGACGGCTAACGACTCCCCAATCCATATACTTCCCTAAAAATACATCACACTAAAATTTATAGCCTAAACCGATCCCCAAACGCCACTTGCCATCAGCAGTACCCGTTTTCGCCGCGTAAAATGCGGGCAGCTGAATAGCAATATGCCGGAATACGGCCGTCAGACCAAAGCCTAGAGACGGGGTGACCCAGGAATTCTTTGGCTTCCCTGTTTCAACCTTATCTTCTTTAAGTTTTAAACTCGGCAATAAACCCAACAACAGGCAACTTTTCGGGCTGAATATATATTTCACCGCTGGTCCAGTACAATTGATATAAGCACCATGATCAGCATATCCTGCCACGGCAATTCCCTCAAATAAACTCCCTTTGACTGTTTTTTCCTGACTGTAAGACTCCATGCTAATAGCTAGCAATAGAAATAACATGAATAATTGTTTTATCTGATGCATAAAAATCTAGTTTTGTGAAGTCGACACTTTTTCTTTTTGATGATAGGTATAATAGATAGCCATCCCTGTAAACAGCAATCCGCCGACAATATTTCCAGCTGTTACAATCAGCTGATTGCACAGCCACCAGTCGGAGATAGTCACTTTTGCACCGAACATCATCCCGGCAGGAATCACAAACATATTAACCACTGCGTGCTCATAGCCTAATGCAAAGAATATAAAGATCGGAATACCTGCAGCCAGTATTTTGCCAAGAGTAGACTTAGAAGTCATGGACATCACCACCCCCATACAGACCATCCAATTACACAAAATAGCTTTAACAAAGGCCGAAAACAAGCCTGCTGCACCATGGGCGCTGTATCCAAGCGTTTTCTTTTCGCTGATCAGGATCAGGCTCTGTTCGATGTTTCCGAGCTGGCTCGAATGTCCAGTTTCTGTACTAGCTGCCCAAAATAAAATCGCAAACAGGACACTCCCAAGTAAGTTGCCTAGAAAAACCCAGAATAAATTATTGGCCATAGCCTTAAAATTGATTTTACCTTCAAACCAGGCTAAAGGCACGAGAGAGAAGCTGCCTGTCACCAATTCCAAACCGAGGATGACGATAATAACAAACCCTACAGGAAAAACGAATGCACCGACTAATCCCAATCCAGTCTGCGAAGTGGCCAAAAGTGCGAGTGTAACAGAAATTGCCAATAAGGCACCTGACAATGCTCCCCGTATCAGTAGATCTTTGACAGGAAGCGAAGATTTGTAGATAGCGGTGTTCATCATGGCACCAGCTACCTCTTTAGGGCTAATATAATCCATTGTATTTTTGTTTTAAAAGGTTTTAGATTCAATTATTTTATTTCTCCTAAGCAGTCATCCCAATAAAAACACTTCCGTTTTCCACCTTCACAGGATAAGTCTTAATGGCACATTCATCACCCGAAAGACATTCACCTGTATCCAACGCAAAGGTTTTCTTATGGAACGGACAGGCGACTTTAGGCGTTTCACCCAAAGAGCCCAGCATGCCGCGGCTTAAAATCATCTGCCGTTTGTGCGGACATTCATTTTGTGTGGCATACCACTCATTGCGGCGGGCGAAATAAAACAGCGCCACCTGTTCGTTATTCAATTTAAGACAGACTCCACCATTTTCAATAGCATCTTCTATCCGACAAGCCTTCAGCCATTTCATGTCAATTTGCGTATTCATATGATTTCGATTAAAAGGTTTAGCGATTTTATATTTATTATATTTAATAAGTACTGACGTTCCAATCAGCAGCTTTTTTCTGTCCGCGAAAACTGTCAAAGCGAACAGTTTCATCCTTCTCTTCGGGTGCATTTACAAAGTGAACAAAGCGTTTGCGAATTTCCGGATTCTCTACGGCTACCTTCCATTCACAGCGATAACTATCGACAAGCAGCTGCATATCCTGCTCCCAGGCCTCCCCCATACCCAGGCCATCCTCTACCACGACATTCCTTAAATAATCTATTCCACCTTCCATTTTATTAAGCCAGGTAGCAGTCCGGGTCAGCGGATCGGCAGTGCGAATATAAAACATCAGGAAACGGTCAATGTAACGGATACAGGTTTCACTATCGATATCCGATGCAAGCAGCAAAGCATGCTGCGGCTTACTTCCGCCATTACCGCACACATAGAGGTTCCAGCCTTTTTCCGTCGCAATAATTCCAAAATCCTTACTCTGCGCCTCGGCACATTCGCGGATACAACCACTAACAGCCGACTTTATCTTATGTGGAGCACGAAGACCACGGTAACGTTCCTCTATCCGTATCGCAAAAGAAACACTATCGTGCAGCCCAAACCGACACCAGGTACTGCCCACACAGCTTTTGACAGTCCGTAGTGCCTTGCCATAAGCATGTCCGCTTTCAAAGCCGGCAGCAATAAGTTCTTCCCAGATAAACGGCAGATCATTGAGATGTGCACCAAATAGGTCAATGCGCTGTCCGCCCGTAATTTTTGTGTATAGGCTGTACTTCTTAGCGACTTCCCCGATAACAATCAGTTTATCTGGGGTAATTTCACCTCCCGGAATGCGCGGAACAACTGAATAGGTCCCGCCCTTCTGTATATTGGCCAAATAACGGTCATTACTATCCTGAGCCACATCATTACCCTTGCCAAGAATCATCTCGTTCCAAAGGCTCGCTAGCAAGGAAGACACCAACGGTTTACAGACTTCGCAGCCATGTCCGCGGCCTAGCGCATCCAATACATGATCGTAACTTTTCAGCTCATGGATCTTGATCAGGTCATATAGTTCCTGGCGGCTCAGATCGAAATGTTCACAGATGGTACTCCGTATATATTTTCCTTGCTGTTTCATCGTATAATTGACCAGGTCCTTGACCATCGGCACGCAGCCGCCACATCCCGATCCAGCCTTGGTACATTTCTTTACCGCATCTGCATTTTCACAATGACCAGTTATCACAGCATCACAGATCTGTGCTTTAGTGACACCTTCGCAACTGCAAATCAATGCCGCATCAGGAAGAGCCTCCAGACCAGCAGAAGCCGACTTACTTTCGCTCTGCTGGCCAAAAAGAAGGAGTTCAGGGTGTTCCGCCAACGGCAGGCTATTATTGACCATCTGAAGCAACATGTTGTAACTTGCCGCTTCCCCGACAAGTATCCCACCCAGCAGACGCGTTCCATCTTTACTTACGTTCAATCGTTTATAAATACCTTTATTACGATCCTCCAATAAGATCGTGCGTGCATAAGGCTCGCTGATAAAAGCGTCTCCAAAACTAGCCACATCAACTCCCATCAGTTTCAGTTTGGTGCTCATGTCAAATCCCTTAAAGGATTTCTCTTCCCCCACAATATGAGATGCCGCAATTTCAGCCATTTCATAGCCCGGTGCTACCAGACCATAGATCATATCATTCACTAAGGCACACTCACCGATAGCATAAACTACAGGATCAGAAGTCTGCATCTGCGCATTAACCAATATTCCGCCCCTTTCACCAACATCCAGTCCAATTTTCTTGGCCAGCTCATCACGGGGACGTATACCTGCTGAAATCACCAATAAATCCGTCTCTATCGACGAACCATCCTGAAAAGCAATCCCCGTCAGGCGATCATCCCCCAGCAATTGGCTTGTCGACTTTTGCAATAAACAGGTCAAGCCTAGTTCTGACAACTTTTGTTGCAACAACATACTGGCGCTATCATCAATCTGACGCGGCATCAGGCGTTGGGCAAATTCGATCACGGCAGTCTCTTCCAGACCAAGATCCACCATTGCTTTCGCAGCTTCGAGTCCCAAAAGTCCACCGCCCATTACTGTACCACGCTTCGCTTTTGCCGCATAAGCTTTGATCAGATCCAGATCTTCGATGGTACGATATAGAAATACCCCTTCCTTTTCAATGCCCGGAATCGGTGGAACAAAAGGAGCAGAACCAGTCGCAAAAACCAGATAGTCATAATTGACTGTGATACCTTTTTGAGATTCCACTTCTTTTTTTAATCGATTTACAGCAACAATTGGATCATCTAAATGAATTTTTACATTATTTTCCAAATACCACTCATTTTTTAACAAGAAAAGCTCGTCAATAGACGAAATTTTGAAGTAATCTGTCAAATGAACACGATCATAAGCTCGTATCGGCTCTTCTGAAAACACAATTATTTCCAGATCGTTTATTTTCTGCTTTAATTTTTCACAAAACTTATTACCGACCATACCATTACCAACAATAACAACCTTTTTTCTTTCCATAACTGCTATTTTTTATGATAAAAATTCAATTTAATATTTTAACAACACTAATTTATGCAATAAAAAATTAAAAAATCAAAATAAATATGATTTTAGTAATATTTTTTCAATAAAAAACTATAAATAATTGTAGTTTTTATGATTTATATCAGATTTTTTAATAGATTTACATATAATTCAACAACAAAAACAACAATAACATGGAAAAATTAAGCACAACATCGTTATTTATTGTAGGATCTGGCCCTGGAGACCCCGAATTACTCACCCTGAAAGCTTATAAAGCAATAGAAAATGCACAAGTGATCTTATATGACAACTTAATTAATAAAGAAATCCTTCAAATAGCAGATAAAAACTGTTTAAAACACTATGTCGGCAAGCATCCTTACGGAAAATACGTGCCCCAGGAAGAAATCAATAGGCTCATCCTTCACTATTGCGAAAGATACGAAAGAGTGGTACGGCTTAAAGGTGGCGATCCCTATCTTTTTGGGCGCGGCTTTGAAGAATGGCTTACCGTACAAAACAGATCAATTAACATGACCTACATTCCGGGCATCAGCAGCATGCAAGGCGCCGGCCTCAATGATATTCCGCTGACACATCGTGGTGTAAGTGAAGGCGTATGGGCATTAACAGGTATGAAAAAGGACGGATCCCTATCTGCCGATCTGGCCCTGGCAGTTCAGAGCAGATCTACTGTAGTCATCTATATGGGAATGCGTAAGCTCGATGAAATAGCACGCACTTATGTTTTGCACAGCAAAGGAGAAACAGCCGCAGCAATTATACAACATGCGAGTTTGCCGCAACAAAGACAGGTGCGTTGCAAAGTCAAAGATCTCGTCAGAATAAGCAAGGAGCATCAGATAGGGCATCCTGCTATCATTATCATCGGCGACGTAGTGGATCTGCAGCAAACATTGACAGTTGCTGCCGAACAGCGGCGCATTATTTAGGATCGATTATAGCGTTACTTGAAATATAAGTAAAGCCTATTATTATCCACTTTATTGCCGGACTAAAACAGACAAAGGTCATCAATACCTGCGAAGACTTTAATATTATTATTATTTGGAAGCTTTATATCATCTACCAAATCTCGTCAGATTTGTCGCTGTCAATTGGCTAGACAATCTGCAGGTCCATATTTCTAAAGAGATTCAATTCGGAATCATTTGAGTCCAGGTCGGTGATCAATGCCGTGAGCGAATCTATTGGACACACCCTAAACAGTTCACCTTGATATAGCTTATTCTGGCTGGCTAAGGCTATTGTTTTCTTTGCACATTGAACCATCATCTTTTTGGTTTCGCCATCTGCAGCTGACGCCGCCGAAACACCGAGCTCAGGATCTACAGCACAAGTTCCCATGATAAAGATATCGGCATTATACTTAGCAACTTCCATACAGGTTGTGATGCCTGAAGTTACAGCCAGATCGGGTTCAAAATGACCACCCAAAAAAATAAGTTCTACATTTTTGAACTTCTCGAGCAGTGGCACGATGGAAAAATTATTTGTAACCATCCGAATCCGGATATCCAATGGCATAGCATTCACTACGGCCCGCGTCGTGGTGCCACCATCCACAAAAAGAGTCATGCCATCTTTCAGAAACGGCTGTACTTTTAATGCGATAATATCTTTTTCTTTGGTCAGAAACGATTGCCTATCCTGGAAAGTCAGTGGATCTTTTTCTCGCAGTATAGCACCACCTCTGGTCTTGGAAAGCAAGCCGTTCCGATAGAGAAGGTCTATATCGCGGCGGATGGTATCTTCCGATACCGCCAACAACACCGCCAGCTCTTCAAATTTCACCTTCCTCCGGGCCGCTAATTCGCGGAGGATTATCTCAAAACGTTCTTCTTTTAACATGCTATTACTTCCTGATTTTATAGATAAGAGCTACCACTAGAAAAAGCAAAGCTATTGTTTCGAAAGCAATGATCAAAGAAAAATGCTGCGCAATAGCCCCCAAAAGCGCGGGGCCCGCCAGCTGACCGGCATAACCCATTGTTGAAATAACCGGAATGGCTACCGTCGGCGAAAGTCCTTCAATCCGTCCCCCCTCGCTAAAAAATACAGGGACAATATTGGCGGCTCCCAGTCCCAAAAGGACAAATCCAATGAGCGTTAGCGATAACCAAGGACTACACACGACGATCAAAATGCCCAACGAAGCCAACAAGCTACCACCTATCACCACAACCTTACTATTCAGTTTACTTACTAATCGGTCTCCCTGCAATCTCATGACCGCCATCGCAACGGAGAATGCCGCATATCCAATTCCCGTAAACTCAGGAGATACTCCTTTGTGATCCCGCAAGAAAATAGCACTCCAGTCCAACATCGCTCCCTCAGACAAAAAGGCAATGAAACACATCAGCCCAAGTATCAGCACACTCCACCTAAACCATTGAAATCCCTTTTTTGAAACCTGAGTTTCATCAATAGGAGAAAACTGGACAATGATTTCTTTTTCCCTTTGATAGCTCAGCAACTTTCGATATTGTAAGATCAGTAGCAGTATTAATAGAATAGCTATGGTAACTGCTGCATAAATAGGAATTAACCCCATCTTTATCAAAAAGCCCAAGCCGATCGATCCAAATAGCCCCCCTACACTGAACAGTCCATGTAAAGATGACATTATCGGTTTACCCATTGCATTTTGTACCTGCACACCATGTGCGTTCATGGCCACATCTATACTACCTATACTACAGCCAAATATAAAAAGGACACAGGCCATCAAGTAGCTATTGGTTACCATCAACAGTACAGGGAGCACTACGGCAGCTATCAAACCTGAAATCAAAATCACTTGTCTGCTCCCAACTTTCCCGATGAAAAACCCGGAAAGCGGCATCGTTAATAGTGCACCACCACCCAAGCACAGCAGTAAAAGCCCCAGTTCTCCGTCATTCAGACCAAGACGATCCTTGGCAAAAGGTACCATCGGTGCCCAGCTTGATAACGCGAGGCCACATACCAAAAACATGACCTGTGTCGCTACCTTAGCCTTTAATATCGATTCGTTCAACATATCTGATAATTTTTATATTGCAACATTATGCAAATTTGCATAATATTGCAATATAATTAAACAAAAAGATTTGACATGCGAATAGAACACCTCGCCCTATGGGTCGATGATCTTGAGAAAACACGTGCTTTTTATGCCAAATACTTTGGTACTGTAAGCGGAGAAAAGTACCATAACCCGAAGAAGGGGTTTTCATCCTACTTCCTTAAATTCCGCGAATCCGGCGCACGTTTGGAGATTATGAATCGTATTGATATTACTACTGCCGCGGCTGATAGGAGCCTGAACAAAGGCTATACCCATCAGGCCATTAGCGTCGGTGGAAAGGATGCTGTCGATAATCTGACCGAGCAATTACGGTCGGATGGTTATATCGTCGAAAGCGAGCCGCGTACTACGGGGGATGGTTATTATGAAAGTGTCGTGCTTGATCCGGAGGGAAATCCGATAGAAATTGTAGCTTAAATAGTTCAAAAAAGTAAAGCATCCCGGACACTATCAGGATGCTTTACCTTATTCTGCATGAAAAGTAAGCCTAAAAGGCTCTAATAAGGGCTTCCATTAGGATTTTCTTATGACAGGATCGATCCAGTAATAGTCATGGTTGGTATGAGCGAAAAACTCCATCGGCGTAACATGGCAATCAATGGTATCACTGAGCCCGTCGTCGGTATAAGTGACCACATCTTCGGATGGCATCACCATCCCGCTCATAATGGCTCCATAGTCCAAGCAGTGAAGATCAGATATCAGTACATTAACTGTGTGGGCCAGCGTCCATTTTTCCATTTCTTCCTTGCTAACACGTTTCACACGCTCTGCCAAAAACCGGGCTTCCTCCAGCTCTTTTTCGACACTGTCCGGAAAAAAAAGCAACAGGAAGGCTTCATACTTACCAAATTCTTTATTTCGGATTGCTTCATTTCGCAGAAACAGCTTCTCGCCCATCTGTCCGTACTGATCGGCATATTTTTTCAGCTCCATTTCTGCAAGTTCCCTATCCGACCATTCCTCCAATTCAGAAAGCGCATATACATCGGTACCATGGCCGTCACACTGATTGAGATACGCCCATACATCGCCCTGTACAACTTTGGGCTTCCTGTGCTCCAGCACATTGTAACCTTGCGCTACCCATGCTTCTATTTGTTCCCTTCTCATCTTAAGCTGTTTTTTAAAATAAACAACAGCGCAGCTGCAATGGTTTTCTTTTTCTATTTCAGATTTCGGGCTTTCAACTCCGCATCTAGTGCTTTCTCATTTTTTCCAAAATATTTAAAGAACAAAATGGCCAATATCAATGGGAAAATTGTAGGCCAGGTTAAACCGGCTACGAATATACTATAGGCAGCGATCCCCAAACAAAAGCCAATAATTGATGCATTGATTATTTTCGTGGGTTTAGCTTTCTTTTTGAGAACCAACAACTCTTCATTGCTCAGTTCATTTAATTTCTTTTCTTCCATCTGGTCTGTACTTTTATAGGTTAGTTATTTTATATGTTTGATGCGAATATAATTATTTAAATGAGCAATAAAAAAACATAAAAGGTTGGAAATTAGCAAAAGAATAGCGCAAAAAAATAAAAAAGGTCGGATGAAAATGGAACACCCGACCTTTTAACTAAGTTACTCCTTACATGGATACCTATAGGACAACAGCCGCAGACATATGGTTTGTTTTTTACAATTTTGTATCAACTTCTGTTCAACCAGTCTTCACCCAATCAGCTCTTGCATGTACTTTTCAAAGCCCATGCAACCAATATAGGCTGAAAAAATAAACGGGCAAGCCGCTTTCCATCCGTATCCAATCCAAAGCCGTCGCGATGGTCTTTATATTGAGCAATATTTCCGGGAAACACAGCTGCAAAAAACGCTGCTGCGATTTTTCCAACGTTCGATCGCTGTTTAGCAGGTGCGAAAATCAGTGTAGCACCCAAAGCAATTTCCGCAATACCGGAATATACAACAGTATCATCTTTGGAGATCGGAACCCAGTCCGGCACCTGAGCCTGAAATTCCTTGCGGGCGAAGGACAGATGTCCAATACCGGCTACCACCAAAAAGGTACCTAGACCAACTCGTGCAATCTTCTGCATAGGTGAATTATTCATAATCTTTTACTTAGAGGACATCATTCCACTCGAAATAGTTTGTCCAACGTATGCTGCTCCCCTAAAACTA
>NZ_DDGR01000030.1:0-21467 GCF_002337775.1 Sphingobacterium sp. UBA1897 | reverse complement strand
GAGGCTTTTTTATCAACGAGAGATGTTTTAGTCTGGACAATTAATTTAAAAAAGTAGAAGAATATCTTTAGCAATTCATCGCGGAGATATATCTTTGTTTTTTGGACCCGCCATTTGATTATGCGGTTTTCCGACCTATATGTTCTATTGTCGACTTTGAAGAAGCCTCATCGACGGCAAATTTAGAGGTAGAGAGAAGTCTTTGACCACCATAAGACTTTCTTGTCACATATTATGAAACCATTGGCTGAAAAGGCCCCATTTAGTTTAATTGTTTAAATGATTAAGATATTGGATTAATGATGTTTCAGTTGAAAGAGTTAACGAAGATAATTGCCTTTTTTATAGTATACTTTACTGTACACGCTGTAGCTGCACAGAGTTTTTTGCCATTGGATGAAAATAAATATCGATCTGATGCGGAAAAGTTATTGCTATCGAGTTCGGAGGACAGTGTGAAAGCAATGCAGCATTTTTATTTGGCAGATTACTATAGATTTAGAGATACGACCAAATTTTGGGATCATATGCGACAGGGGGAGCGGCTAGCCAAACCGTTCCGGAGCTTACAGGCGATGGGGGCACTTTACAAAAGCTTTTATTATGGGCAATTTCTGGATAGTAAAAATGCAGGAGTTGAAGCCCAACGATGTGTAGACCTCCTTGGAAATGCGCAAAAGCCTTTTCAGCAGGGGCTTTTGGCCAAAGCTTGGTATAATCTGGGCTTAATTCGATTTCCTAAAAAAGGATTTGCTGATTTTCTGGATATTCTTAACGGGAAGTGCTTGCCTTATGCGAAAGCACATGATCCCATCATGGAAGGTAGTATAAATACGATGATCGGCATGACGTTTATGTCGTCCAATCAGCTTGCAAAAGCTGATGAATACCATCAATTGGCCATAAAGCAGCTCGAGCAGCAACCGCCGAGTGCCGCACTTGTGGTGGCTTATCTCAATACAGTCAGTAATTATTGCTATCAGGTGAAATCCAAAGAAGCAAGAGTACTGTTGGACAAAGTCAAACAGCTCCTGAACGATTACCCGAATTCTTCCCAATTACCCAACTACTATTACAATGAAGCGCTTTATTTTACCACAAAGCAACAGACTGATGAAGCCCTTCGCCTGTTGGATATCGGTTTGGATTGGTCGGTGAAAATGAACAATTGGAAATTATTCCAGATGATGCGGTTCAGAAAGTTTAATGTGTATCTCTTACAGAAAAAGTATGCTGATGCTAAACTGCAGTTGGAGGAAATCGTGAAAAATGGATTATTAACGCGAGATCTTTACAACAGTAAAATTGTGTACAGTCAACTGGCGGGTGTGGATGAGCTTATGGGTAATTATCAGGATGCGCTAAAGATGTCCAATATGGCAAATAAACTATCCGATAGCATTCAGAAGGTCCAATTGCTGGAAAAAATGAATGAGATGGAGACGAAATATAAGACCGTTGAAAAAGAAAAAGAAATTTTGAATCTACGCGCAGAAAAGGATCGCAACCAATTTCGGATTTTTCTCGTTTTGGGTATTGCCGTTTTGCTTTTTTGTATTGTGCTTTTTGTTGCTTTTTTCTATCGAAAACAACGGAAGCTCAATACACAGATTCAGCTCAACCACGAAATTGTGTTGGACAAATTGGAAAAGGAAAAACAGCTACAAATTTCGGAATCTATGCTCAAGGGGGAGCAGCAGGAGCGTCAGCGTATAGCCCAAGATCTGCACGATAGCATAGGAGGTATGTTAACAGGTTTAAAATTTAAGATTGCCGGCGATGTAGCAAAGGGTACACTCTTGACTGATGAAGTGCCGCAGAAGTTGAACGACATCTTAGGCGAAGTAAGGCGGATATCCCATAATCTAATGCCCGAATCGTTGCGTCAGTTTGGATTGATAGCAGCATTGGAGCAATTGTGTCTGGCAATGAAAAATAGTCATGTTTCGATCCAATTTGAAAACTATGAACCTGAATTGAATGTGGATTTTCAAAAAGGATTGGCCATATATCGAATTGTTCAAGAGGCTATTTCAAATGCATTAAAGTATGCAAACGCAGATACGATTATCGTTCAGGTGAGTAAATCGGACGAAGTACTGCATATCCTCGTAGAGGATAACGGCAAAGGCTTTGATTCCGCTGTGTTAAATTATGGATTGGGTTTAAATAATATGGTCAATAGAGTGAAATGGATCAATGGATCAATTGATATTCAGAGTAAACTTGGATCCGGAACTCAAATCGAAATTGGTGTAACTGTTTAAATAGGCTGAGTCATGAAGATAATTGCAGTGTTAGACGATCATCCTTTATTGTTGGAAGGTGTTGCCTCTTTTCTCAATAATCAGGATGGGTATCTTGTATATCCCTTTTTGGAAGAAATTACGTTAATTGAATTTTTAAAGGTCACGAAAGCGGATCTCCTACTTATGGATATGCAGCTGTTGAAGACAAATGGAGTGGATGTCTGTACTCAGGTGAGGAAACTGTTTCCTATGATTCCTATTGTTGCATTGAGTAATTTGGCCAATGGTAACCTTATTGTTCAGTTTATGCAGGCAGGTGGAAATGGCTATATCTTAAAGGATGTTAGCAACGAAGAATTCCTGGGCTGTGTACAGCTCGGATTGGATGGCAAAGAAGCAATTTGTGATCGGGCAAAAGAACTTTATCGTGGTGCAATTTCTACGATCAGCAGTCTACCCAGGCTTACACAGCGTGAAAAAGAGATTTTGACGTTGATCTCCAATGGACTTACTACAAACCAGATTGCCGAGCAGTTATTTTTAAGTCCAGTTACTGTGGAGACGCATCGGCGCAATCTCCTAACTAAATTTAAAGTTAAAAATATGATTGAACTTGTACAGCTTGCGATGAAACATAAGTTGTTGGGACTCGAATAGAGACCGCCCTTAGTGTTCACCGTAACCGACGTCATCAAGCTTACCTTTGAAGACCCTAAATTGGATAATAAAATAGGCAACCACCAGAATTGCTGCAAACATAAACCAGCCTAAACCTACTGAAAGACCATATTCATGTGCTGCAGCATTTTGAATCGTCAAGGAAGGATTTACGTCATTCGTTGAAGGCAATAATATAGGGAACATGGAAGCAACGGTCGTGGCAAAACTCCCCAGTATAAACAGGGATGAAAATAGGAAGCCAATACCATCTTTCTTAAAAGTTTTGATCCAAAATTGTCCAAGTAATCCAACGGCAGCAATCAAAGGAAATATCCACAGCCAATAATGATTTTGAAGATTGTTTAAGGAAATGGGTTTCACATAATGCCATACATAGGCCGATAGTAGGACGAGAATAAGCAAGACAAAGTTGAGTTTAAAAACAATATTCTTTAATCTGGTATTTAGTGTGCTGGATGTTTTCAGAATGACCCAGCCTGCACCGTGGATTGTTAATGTAACGACGGCAACTAAACCTAATATGATGGTGAACCAGTCTATAATGCCTTGATGTTGGGCTAATGGGTCAAATGTCGGATTCCAAAGCGCTAAAAAGAAATAATGTGGCTCTTGGGTCGATACACCATTTTCTACCATACCTAGGTTTACTCCGCGAACGACATTGCCTAGGGCAGCGCCAAAGAAAAGTGCCAGCAACAGGCTTGCTAGACCAAAAGCTTTATCCCATAAAGCCTCCCAAAGACGATGGTGAACCTGACCTCTGAGTTCAAGACTTATCGCTCTAAAAATAAGCAACCATAATACCAGCATGAGCGGCAAGTAAAATCCACTGAAAGAGGAGGCATAAAGTGTTGGGAAAGCAAAGAATAGGACACCACCCGAAGCGATGAGCCAAACTTCATTGGCATCCCAAAACGGCCCAATCGCGTTAGTAACAGCTTTTTTCTCCTGTTCGGATTTAGCAAAGAATAGATGGACGATTCCCGCCCCAAAATCGTACCCATCGAGTACGATATAAATTCCCAGCATGAAAGTTAATACGATAAACCAGAATATTTCCATAGCTAATTAGGTTAATGCAACTGTCGTTTCAGGCCCTTTTCTAATGATCTTCAAGACTAACATCAGAAATAACAAACCCAAAAGAATGTATAAACCGACGAAGCCGAGAAAGGTAAATAATGTATTTCCAGAAGATACGGTAGGGGATACACCGTCTACCATACGCATGAGATTATAAACTAGCCAAGGTTGTCGTCCCAGTTCCGCCGTATACCAGCCTGCAGTATTCGCGATGTAGGGGAAAGGAATCATAAACATAATGATCCACAACAACCATTTCGTTTGATACAACCTGTTCCGCCAAAGCAGTAGTGCTCCAAGGACCATAATGCCAATGAATATGGTACCCAAACCTACCATGATGTGATAACTGTAATACAGTCCGGGCACGTTAGTTGGATGTAAAGATTGGTCAAATTCATTTAATCCTTTAATTTCTGCATCCCAACGCTGGTAGGTCAGGAAGCTCAATACATTCGGTACGGCTATCTTATTGTCCAATTTTTTGTTTTCCATGTCCGGTTGACCGATCAGAATAATCTCTGATCCGCCTTTCTCAGTTTTGAAAATTCCCTCCATGCCAGCAAAGGCTGCTGGCTGATATTTGACTACGTTTTTGGCTGCAAGGTCTCCTGTAGGAAACGCCAGCATAACGGAGGAAATAGCGCCAAAAATAACACCGCTTTTAACGAATATCTTTCCAAACTTACTATGCCTGTCACTTAACAGATAGAAGGCTCCAATAGAAGCAACGAAAAACGAGCTGGTCACCAATGAAGCGGCTTGATTATGTAGATAAGATGGCCATAACCATGGATTACTGAATAATGCACTAAAATTGTTCAGTACAAATTTGCCGTTTTCAAGAATCTCATACCCAACAGGATGCTGCATCCAGGAATGCGTGGCGATAATCAGGAAACCACTGGCCCAAGATCCAATAAAGACCATGAGTCCGGATAAAAAATGGAGCTTATGCCCCAGCAACTTTTCTCCAAAAAGAAACATCCCCAGAAATGAAGATTCCAGGAAAAAGGAAAACATACCTTCCATGGCTAAGGTCTGTCCGATAATACCGCCCGTAAGTTCAGAAAATTTGGCCCAGTTGGTGCCAAACTGAAATTCCATGGGAATGCCTGTTACAACGCCCATGGTGAAATTTAGCGCAAAGATTTTCATCCAAAACTTGGAAGCATGGTTGTAGTCTTCATTTTTTGTTTGCAGAAATTTCCATTTGAAATAGACGATCATTAAGGATAAACCCATGGTCAATTGAGGGAATAAATAATGGAATGTAATTGTAAATGCGAACTGAAGTCGATTATAGAGAATCATATCTTCCATGTAGCCGAAGTTTTGGTTAAAAGACAGTTAAATATAGCCATTTTATTTGCGTATATATCCATGAAACTGTTTTATTTTTTGATAAAATAGCTGGTTTTTTATTGTTTTCTGTCCTAAGTGTAAAATCTGAAAATCAACACAAGGCATCCACCGCTGTAATCTCTTTTTTATCTTATCTTCGTCCGAATTTAAGATAACGGCGGAAGGGTAGAAGAGCATTAGGGAAATGAAGAAAGTGCTAATTTTGATGGGTGTTTTATTGATACCCATACTTTTTATTATACTGAATAATACGGGCCGGGGAACAGTCGCTAAAGATAATATTGTGTTTCGGGATAAATTATCTGATTACAATTTATTCAAGGGCAAAATTGCTGATCTTGTTCCAAATGACCAGGGGGTCTCTTATGAATTAGCTTCGGCCCTATTTACAGACTATACCGATAAAAAGCGTGTCATCTTTCTTCCTAAGGGACGAAAAATGATCGCCGCAGACGATGGTTTGCCCAGCTTCCCCGATGGTACCATCATTGCCAAAACTTTTTTTTATCCTCCGAGAGATGCGGTAGGGGACTCGAGACAGCGGCTGCTTGAAACGCGGCTTTTGATTCATAAAGACGGACAGTGGAACGCAGCTACCTATCAATGGAATGCGGCCCAAGAGGAAGCTTTTCTGTTGATGGACAGTGCTTCCGTGCATGTCTCCTTTTTGGACAACAAAGGTGTTGAGCGACAAACAAATTATATTATTCCTTCCCGAAAGGATTGTATGGCATGCCATCGACAAGGAAATCATTTGCTCCCGATAGGTCCGAAGATCAGAAATCTAAACCGGATAATCGTTCACGATGGTGACAGTATCCAGCAATTGGTCTGGTTGACTCAGATGGAGGCACTCGATCTGAAATCGTTCAAAGTTTCCAATAGTTTGCCCGGTTATGAGGATATTGGTCAATCGACTGCAAATCGTGCCCGAGCTTATCTCGAGATCAATTGCGCCCATTGTCACAACCCTAAAGGAACGGCCTATATGACCATGCTGGATCTGAGGTATGAAAGCCCGTTGAATGAAACTGGGATTTGGTTAAAACAAGCTAAGATTATTGGACGGATGTCTACATTGGGAGAGATGCATATGCCTCAAAAGGGGACTACTGTACTTCATGATGAAGGAATACTGCTGATTAAAACCTATTTAGAAACACTACAATAGAATCTTCTTGCTTATCCCTAATCGACAATCTTTTAAGCCTGCCAGCTCGCTTTTATAGCCCCGCTGCATATCCTATTTATTTCTTTTAATAAAATCTATAGAATTAGTAGATTATATTAAAATTACTTCTATATTTGTGAGAAGATAACAGGTCGCGAATGAAAACATGTATTACTTTTCAGCGTGGCGAATTAACACATTATTATGGAACATATCAATATTAGTAAAAGCACATTTTTCGTAAGTATTACTGCAAAGTCTTTGAAGGCTAAATCCCCAGATGTAAGAAAGATGCGAATGTGCCATATAGGATAATTTCCCTTATCTTTTCTCAAACTGACAGCAGGGGAGGCGCTCGCTTCCCCTCATGTCTTCAAAATAAAAACAAGTTTTCGATTGGCGTTGGCACTTGTTCGTATTCACCATTAACACTTTATCTATGAAAAATTTTAGGGTACTCCGGTATTCTACCTTGTCGCTATGTTTACTATTATCTGGCGTTGGGCATCAGGTATATGCACAAACAGATGTCAGACCGATTATCAATGCATCCTTATCGGGATATGTATATGATAGCCAGCTTAAACAACCTCTTGAAGGCGTAACCATTCAACTCGAAGCCGTAACTCATGCTGTTACGAGCGATCAAAAAGGTTTTTTTCAAATTGTAACGGGACAGAAATTACCCTTTTCGATTACACTCTCGCGCATTGGTTACAAAAAAAAGACCGTGTTAGTTTCCGAATCTCCCACGAAAATTGAATTGGATCCAGTTACACAGGACCTTGATGAGGTGGTCGTTGTTGGCTATGGAACGCAGAAAAAAATCTCGTTGACCAATTCAGTCGCCAGTATTGATGGTGATAAACTGACGAAAAGACCGGTTTCTAATACGCAGCAAGCTTTACAGGGCCTATTGCCGGGGGTAACTGTGCAAGACCTTGGTGGAAAACCAGGACAATCAGCTGCCAATATTCGAATCAGAGGACTGACTACATTTAATACCAATTCGAGCAGCACCAGTGGATATGATCTCAGCAAGAATAATGCTTTGGTCATCGTGGATGGAATTGAACAACCCTGGTCCAAGTTAAACCCCAATGATATTGCCTCAATTTCAGTCCTAAAGGATGCGGCTTCCACGGCGATATATGGATCACGCGCGACCAACGGTGTAATTATTGTAACCACCAAAAGTGCAAAATCCGGACATGTTGTGATTGATTATAATGGCTATTACGCTTTACAGAAATCAATTAATAAGCCCAAGCAGATGGATGCCGTATCCTACCTCCAATTGCAACAGGACGCCTACCGTAATGCGGGACTGGCGGTACCAGCGCGATTTAGTGACGAATCCATTACGGCCTACCAAACGGCAACTGATCGTGAAAAATATCCTTTACCGAATACATGGTTTGACACGCTGTTGAAAACAGCTCCTCAACAAGATCATGCCTTGTCATTCGCTGGTGGAAATGAGATCCTGCGCTCCAGATTGGCCGTTCGTTATAACAAGCAGGATGGTATTATTGAGCATTATGGTGCTGAATTGGCGGATATCCGGCTAAACAACGATTACAAAGCAACCTCTTGGCTTAATTTTACGGGAAGTATAAACTACCGATATAGCAAAGCCGCCGAGCCCGGACGTGATCCGATCAATAACTTTCTCCATGGCTCGATGTGGGTGGTGCCTAAATATGATGATGGTACCTACGGATTAAGTACGCAAGGAAATAATCCTTTAATGTTGATTGAAAAAAGTGGTTTTAAAAAGGTAAATGAAAACTACCTAAGCTCCATCGTTAAAACGGACATTCAATTAGTGAAAAATTTGTTGTTTACTTCCCAATTTGGTGTTAGGGTAAACTTCAACAACAGCAAAACCTTTTTGAACGCTTTTGACAATAAAGACCGAAATACAGGGATAGTAAAGAGTTTTCCGATCAATTCGTTAACCGAAATTCGTGATAATAGCAGCGAGTATACATGGAACAACCTGTTGACCTATCAGTTGACGACCGGGCCAAATCATATCAAGGCATTAGCTGGGTATTCACAGATTCACAATTACCAAAATTATCTTACGGCCTATCGCGAACGATTCTACAACAATGACATTACCTCTATTGGACAGGGCGCTGACGACGCTACAAAAAATAATAGCGGTTATGATGTGCAGTATGGCTTGCGTTCTTTTTTTGGTCGGATAAACTACGATTGGAAGGGCAAGTACCTGCTTGAAGTGAATGGCCGCTATGATGGTTCATCCCGTTTTACGGGAGACAAACAATACGGTTTTTTCCCTTCGGCATCAGCTGGATGGCTACTATCCAAGGAAGAGTTTTGGAAACCCATAGGGAATTGGTTGAACGAATTCAAGTTGCGTGCTTCCTGGGGAAAGACGGGAAACCAATCTGTCGACTTGTATAGTTATTATTCGGCCTTAATTGCAGCAGGATATGATTTTGGGGGTAAATCTGTACAGGGGTATCGGCTGGACAGTTATGCCAATCAGCAATTGGGTTGGGAGTCTACGACACAGTATGACTTGGGTTTGGATGCCGCTTTCCTAAACAATCGCTTGACGTTTACCTTGGATTATTATAACAAGGTTACCGACGATATTTTACTGAATCTGGATATTCCCGCCGTTTTGGGATTAAAACCTTCACCCCAAAATGCTGGTACGGTACTGAATCGTGGCTGGGAATTCAGTGCAAATTATCAGCAAAGACCAAGCGCTCCTGGGGCTTTTGCTTATCAATTAAATGCAAATTTTAGTATCAACCATAATGAAGTAACAGATTTAAAAGGTACAGGACCCTATATCGCGGGGTCGGATATTGACCCAAGGTATATCATTGCCAAAGGGCTCCCGATCAATACCCTTTGGGGATATAAGACCGACGGTATCTTTCAGTCTGCGGAGGAAATTAAAGCTTATGGTGCTACGTATGCCACCAATACGAAACCTGGAGATGTGAAATATGTGGATTTGAATGGCGACGGTATAATCAATGCAAATGACATGGCCGCCATCGGGAATTCCTTTCCCAAATATACCTTCGGAATTAATGGGAGTTTCAGTTTTAAAAATTTTGATCTTGATCTCCTTTTTCAAGGAGCAGCGAAAGTCGATACGCGATTGTCCGGTGCATTGGCGGAGATGGGAAATCAGGAAGGATTTACACATGAAATATTTACAGGCAATTATTGGACACCAACACATACCGATGCACGCTTTCCACGTGTGGTCAAATATGATTTGCGCAATGTTGCAACGTCGGACCGTTTAGTGGTCGATGGTTCTTATCTGCGTTTGAAAAATATACAGGTTGGGTATACAATACCCCTAAATGCAATCGGAAAGACAGCAATCAACAAACTACGGGTATACCTATCCGCGACAAATTTATGGACAATTTCAAAATTGAACGAATGGAATTTGGATCCCGAAGCGGAATCTGGTCGAGCAGTATATTATCCGCAAACTGGACTTTATACACTGGGTGTGAATTTGACCCTGTAGTGTGATTGTTACTATACTATTTAATTAAAAACTCATGAATTTTTACAAATATCTATATCAAAGAGGAAACTGGATTTTCAGTTTCGGACTGTTTTCGCTTATGCTGATGGGCTGTGATAAGAATCTGTTGGATGCCGTACCAACTGATCGTCTGTCGGAGAATATATTTTGGAAGAGTCAAGCAGATGCGGAGCTTGCTGCAAATGCGCTCTACAATGATCTTGACGGAGCGGAAATCTTCTATTCAGATGCATTGACGGACATAGCGCATGTCAATCAGCCTTTCGCTGTGGATGCGTATATCGAGCTTGGTACCTACGACGCTTCAAGCTCCCGATTGTACAATACCTGGAGTAGTGCCTATAAAGGAATCGGTGCGGCCAATTACTTTTTGGCGAATGTTGGTAAAATCGAGGGCAGCCGGGATGAAGCACTAATCGCCAGATTTATCGGCGAGGCTCGTGTGTTAAGAGCCTATCAATATATCAAATTGGCCTATTTATTTGGCGGGGTACCTTTGGTAAAAGCGCCGCTGACCTTGGAAGAGGGAAGGGCGGTACAACGCGCTGACCTTAAAGAAATTTACGATTTTATTGACACTGAATTAGAACTGGCTGCGGCAAGTTTGCCTGAAAGCTACTCCAGTAACGATATCGGGCGCATAACCCGTTGGGCCGCATTGGGCCTGAAAGCACGGTCAGATTTATATGCAGGGAGATTTGCAGCAGCAGCAAAAGCCGCAAAAACGATTATCGATAGCAAACGATTTGAGCTTTACCCCCTGTATGCAAATCTGTTTACGTATGCGGCTGAAAATAATAAAGAGGTGCTGTTGGATAAGCAATTTTTGGAAAATATATACACACAAAGTGTTTTTAACCTCTTAGCCCCCTATAGCCAGCAAAATGGGCAAAGTACCTATGTGCCTACCAAAGCCTTGACAGATAGTTACGAGACTTCCAGTGGGTTGGTAATTACGGATGCCAATAGTGGTTATGATCCCAAAAATCCCTCTGAAAATCGCGACCCGAGGCTTGCTTTGTCAATTTTTTTGGATGGCGATCCGCTTCCAAATGGAGCTATTTTTCGTCCTGCACCCAATAGTGGTACTGCTGATGCTGTGGGGAGTACCTATATTGCTTCCACAACAGGTTTCAATATAAAGAAATATATCGATAAAAAAGATTTGGCAAACCCCTCAAAAAGTGGGTTGAATATCATGCTACTGCGTTATGCCGAAATATTATTGACCTATGCGGAAGCAAAGATTGAGCTCGGCGAAATTGATGGCAGTGTTTACGATGCCATTAACCAAATTAGAAATTCGCGCACTGATGTAAAACTTCCAATAATAAGTAATCAAGTAAATCAGGAACAACTTCGCCAGTTGGTTCGTCGCGAGCGTACGGTGGAACTGGCATTTGAGGGATTGCATCTCGCGGATATAAGACGATGGAAAACTGCTGAAAAGGTAGTTCCTGGTAAAGTGTATGGCATCACCTATCAAAATAATAACGGAGAGGCAGTTGTCGTTGAAGCAGCCTCCGAAAGCCGTGTTTTTGATGCGAAAAAGCATTATCTCTGGCCCATCCCACAACGGGAAATTAACCTCAATCCGAATCTAAAACAGAATCCAAATTGGTAAAAATTGTTATCTTGTGACACGATTCCAATTAACTCATACAAATATGATGCGATACACTAAACTTATGACCTCTATGGCTTTATTTTTACTGGTGGCTTTTGCCAATGCCCAGCAAAAAAAGCCTAATATTATCTTGATTCTGACCGATGATCTTGGTTATAGCGACATTGGTTGTTATGGAAGTCCGAATATCTCAACCCCTTTTTTGGACTCGATCGCCAGTAAGGGCGTGAGAGCAACAAACTTTATGGTTTCTACGCCCTCGTGTACACCGTCAAGAGCTTCTTTATTAACCGGAAGATATGCTTCCCGTTATAATCTTCCTGCACCGATCGGTCCAGGGTCAAATTTAGGCTTGCCTGACGATGAGGAAACGATTGCCGAATTATTAAAAAAGGTAGGCTATAGAACTGCGTTAATCGGGAAATGGCATTTAGGGGATAAACAGACTTACCATCATCCTAATCAACAAGGCTTCGATTCTTTTTATGGCATGCTGTATAGCCATGATTATCGCGATCCTTATGTAAAAACAGACTCTGTCATTAAGATCTTTAGGAATCGGAAACCTGAAGTCGTTGCGCCTGATGATTCGGACCTGAGCTCACTTTATCACAAAGAAACAGTGAAGTTCATAGAAGACCAAGATAAAGATCATCCATTCTTTTTATACTATGCGCATAATTTCCCGCATCTTCCTTTGGCATTTGCCAACAAAAAGAACCGATTTGCAGATCAGCAAAATGCAGGCCCACTTGGTGCGGTGATGCAGGAGTTAGATCATAATTTTTCGGAGCTCTGGAAAACGGTTGAACGAAAAGGCCTTGCCGATAACACCATTTTGATTTTTTCAAGTGACAATGGTCCCTGGATATCCTATCCATCGCGGATGTCTGATGATCATGCCACAAAAAATTGGCATGTGGGTACTGCTGGAGTCTTCAAAGGTTCGAAAGCCGAAACAACAGAAGGTGGTGTTCGTGTGCCTTTCATTGTTTATGGCAAAGGCTATGCACAAGAAGGAAAAGTTATTCGGCAGGCAATAAGCAACTTGGATGTGTTGCCTACGATAGCCAAATGGACTGGTGCATCCTTGCCGAAGAAATCCATTGATGGCCAAGCTATCGATTCTTTGTTGAATGGGAAATCGGAAGATTTAAAAACAGCACACAGACCGATATTTTTAGTGAATTATGGACATGTTGAGGCTGTTCGGTCAGGTGACTGGAAGTATCGGCGGGTAGCAGGGGGAGTCAATCAGATTTCGGGCAAACCCTATGATGCTATTGAAGAATTACATAACATTGCCTGGGATCCGAGCGAAAGAACAAATATTTTAAAGGATTATCCAGAAAAAGCGGCGGAATTGCGCGTATTGTTTGAAAGCTTTGATGGGAATATGAAATAGGTAGGCGTAACGACAGCCTAACATAAACAAGGCGGACCTTATTTCCTAAGGTCCGCCTTGTTTTTTATACAGTTGCAATAGATTTAAAGCAATTCAAATTCTTTTTCTTTTACATCGCGACTGTTCGGACCAATATAGACTTTGAAATTCCCTGGTTCGGCAACATAATTGAGGTTGTTGTCGAAGAATTTAAGATCGTCTACTTTGATGTTAAAGTTTACGGTTTTTTGTTCTCCTTTTTTGAGGAATATTTTTTGAAACCCTTTTAATTCTTTTACGGGACGAGTGACAGAGCCAACTAAGTCCTGGATATAGAGTTGCACCGTTTCTTCCGCATCATAATTTCCTGTATTACTGATGTCGATACTTGCCTGAAGAGTACCTTTATCGTCGATTGTGTTGCGGTCAAGACGGATGTCACTATAGGTAAAAGTTGTATAACTTAATCCGTAACCAAAAGGGTAGAGCGGGGAATTGCTTACATCCAGGTAATTTGATTTGAATTTTTCAAAATCACCCGAGTTTCCATAAGGTCTGCCGGTATTTTTGTGTGCATAATAGATCGGAATCTGACCAACATTGCGTGGGAAAGTGGCCGTAATCTTTCCTGAAGGAACGACATCCCCAAATAAAACATCGGCTACTGCTTTTCCTGTTTCCGTTCCGCCAAACCAAACGTTTAATATTGCGGGTACGTGAGCATCTTCCCAGGTGAGCGTTAGCGGCCTACCTGTAAACAGTACCAGTACAACTGGTTTTCCTGTTGCTAATAGTGCTTTTAACAGATTTTGTTGATTTTTCGGAATATCCAGTTCTGAGCGACTGGAGCTTTCACCTGACATTTCAGACGCTTCACCAAGTGCTGCCACAACGACGTCGGATTGTTGGGCAACTTTCAGGGCATCAGCAATGATCTCTTCTTCTTTTCGGGAATCGCGTGCGATGGTACGGCCGAACATGGTTGCGTGGTTTTGGTAAATCGGATCCTCCAACAGATTACTTCCGAGATGGGTGAGAATATTTACTTTGTTGCCTAACACGGCCTTCATTCCCTCAACTAAAGAGGCTGTTTTGTCCAATTCAGCACTGACACTCCAGGTTCCGGGCATATTTGGACCTGAATTGGCTAATGGGCCAATGACAGCAACTGTTCCTGTTTTTTTTAATGGAAGCACTTGGTTTTCGTTTTTCAACAAAACAAATGACTTTGCTGCAATTTCCCGGGCTTTGGCATGATTGGCAGCCGATCCGATCACAGTTTTTGCACGTTTTTCGTCACAATAGCGATAAGGATCGTCAAATAAGCCTAATTTATACTTTGCCTCCAAAACAAAACGGCAAGCCCTGTCAATATCTGCAATTTTGACTTTTCCAGCATCCAAAGATTTTTTTAACGTCGTCAGAAATCCTTCACCGACCATATCCATATCAACGCCAGCATTCAGGCTTAAAGCAGAGACCTGCTGGAGATCACCAAGACCGTGTGCTGTTAATTCGTTTACAGCAGTGTAATCGGTTACGACCAATCCTTTAAAGCCCCATTGCTTGCGTAAGACATCAGTCATTAACCATTTGTTTGCCGAGGCAGGGACTCCATTGATATCATTAAAAGAAGTCATAATACTTCCCGCTCCAGCATCTAATGCCGCTTTGTAAGGCGGTAAATATTCATTGTACATGCGGTGGAGGCTCATATCTGTGCTATTGTAGTCACGGCCACCTTCAGCGGCACCATATAAGGCGAAATGTTTAACACAGGCCATCATGGTGTTGTGTGCTGCCAGGTTATCCCCCTGGAAGCCATGGACGATGGCTTCGGCTACCCGAGAGCTTAGATAGGTATCTTCACCTGCACCTTCGGAAATACGACCCCAGCGTGGATCGCGCGAGATATCTACCATGGGCGAAAATGCCCAATTAATTCCATCGGCGGTCGCTTCTTCGGCTGCTATACGTGCAGATTGTTGAATCAGGTTCATGTCCCAGGTAGCGGCAAGACCTAAAGGAATTGGGAACACCGTACGATACCCGTGAATAACATCCATCCCAAAGATGATGGGTATTTTTAACCGGGATTGCTTGATCGCTATTTCCTGTGTTTTGCGGATTTTCGCTGGTGTACTCATGCTGAAAATCCCACCGATTTGACCATTTTTAATTTTCGCTTCTACTCCCGTGGATACTGTGGTTCCGGTCGTCGCTTCACCACCGGTGACCAAATTAAGTTGTCCAATCTTTTCCTCGACAGTCATCTTAGCCATAAGCTGATTAATGAACGTGTCCATTTTCTGATTGGATTGCGCTGGACTTGTATGCCAGGCGATCAATGCAAGAAGGAAAGTACCTACTACTTTTTTCATCGTATTATTTTTTTGTGCGCATGGATTTTGCTTTCCTCGCTACATGGTAAGTTTATGTAAAGCGCTCAAGATGACTCTTGACGCTCTTTTATGGGATGTCCTGTTGTTTTCGTGGAAGGAACCATTCTCAACGTGTGACGGATTGAAAATGATTCCACAGACCACTATTTTAAATAAGGACTTGTAAAACCGAGTTTCTTTAGTCCTTGTTGAATTTCTGGGGCCTGCATAAATAGCTCCCAGATTTTACCTGTTCTATAGTTTTCGATCATGACAATAATAGGCCCCTGATCGATGGCTAGATAACGTTGTGGATACCAATTTGCCGTTTCACTGTAGGCATCATAGTAGCCATATTTACCCCAGACTTTATTGCCGAGTTGTTTGTCTAGGTATTGCGCAAACTGGATGCTTTCATGTGGGGTGTAGGGCATGGAAGACAAAGCTGCTGTAGGCGAGATCACACCAGGGTCGTTGTCTGGGTGATGTGCATCGTAGCCGTTAATGGAATAGCTGGCTGTCCAGCCCCACCCTTTATCCGAACCATAACCTTTATAACCTTTTGGGTTTAGATCTGCATAAGCCAAATTTATCTTGGCATGGTTGCTTGTCGCTTCCCAATAATCTGCATATTGGTCTTTTAATCCTTTGGGACTCAATCCTAAATAGGAGTAATGTTCCCAGAATAGCGGCCCCACTTCACCTTCTTTGGCATTGTGCTTCAGTACGAGTGGAATATCGTATTTTTTAGCGGAGCTTTTAATGGCCCCAGATCTTGCCCAGCCCTCATGATACACTTGTGGTGCAATAGGGTAGGTAGGTGAGGAGGCTGCTAAAATATAGGTAATCAGACATTCATCGTATCCTCTGACGGGGTGATTTTGCTGGAAGTTAAATTTAGGACTCCAATGCCAATAAATAACATTTTGTCCATTTGTGTAATGATTCCAATTGATTTCTTTCCATAGTTTATCTGCTTTTTGGGCAACGAGTTGGGCAGAATCACCTTTGTCTTTTAGATATTCCCGAATGGCGATTAGGCCTTGGGCTAAAAATGCAGTTTCAACGATGTCACCGCCATTATCTTTTTCACTAAAGGGTTTCGCTGTACCCAGTTCTCCATCGTACCAGTGTGCCCAGGCTCCTTTAAACCGTTCGATTTTGCTTAGATAATCCATGATGTGATCCAGCTTTTGAACACCTTGTTCCTGACTGATAAACCCACGTTCCATGGCGACAATCATACCCATGAGCCCGAAGCCACTACCACCTATGGTCACGACATTACGGTCATTTTGAGGGTAAACACCATCCATATGGATGCGTTCCCTGGCGAGACCGGAAGTAGGTTCGGCACCTTCCCAAAAATATTGAAATGTATGTTGCTGAATAGTTGTTAATAGCGAATCTTCATTGATTTTGCTTCCATCGGTTGAATCAATCTTTGAGGGACTGTCTGGACTGCTATTAGTAGCGTTTTGGCACGAACTGCTGAGAATAAGCGCCAAAGCGATACCGCTAAGTGCTGGATATGCTATTCGTTTTCTCATGGATATGTTGTTTAATTCTTAAAAAAATGTTCAAACGACCATAGGTCGTTTGAACGGAGTTATTTTACTTATATAGTTACCAACCGGTATTTTGCGGCATTTCTGGCGTTTGGATACGTTGATCTTCCGGAATCGGGAAAAGCATCATTTTATCCTGGAACGTTTTTCCATTGGCAGCCATGGCTGTTTTTGCCTGTTTTGTACGGATGAGATCGAACCATCGGTCATGCTCAAATGCTAATTCAAGGCGTCTTTCCTTCCAGATCAATTGACGGAGCTGCGCTTGGTCTGTTGTCGTTACGTTGGCTAATTTTACCCGTGTACGGACAGTATTCAGTGCATTCAGTGCTTCGCTGCTATTGCCAACCTCATTTGCGGCTTCGGCCAGGATAAGATAAATTTCACCTAGACGGAGATAGCGTACGTTTTTATCTGTGTCACCGGCTCCGCCGTTCGCAGAAGAATACGCTTTTTCATTATACATCGGATTTTCTACACCATTGTCAATCAGACGACCATCGTACAGTGTTTCACCCCTGAAAATAATTGTTGCATCACGGCGGATATTATCTTTTTCGGCATTGAATGCATCCAATAAATTTTGACTTGGGATATTAAAACCCCAGCCTAAATTGACTGCTCCTCCACGAGGCGCTTGCACTTGACTATATTGCTGAATACCATGGGCAATTGAACTACCTCGGGCCTGCCATTCAAAGAGCGATTCAGGACCATTTTCCCCTTCTAATCGCCAGATTTTTGCATAATCAGTTTCTAAGCTATAGCCCCCAGAATTAATAACAGCTTTTGCCATATCAGCAGCTTGTTGCCATTTATTTTGGTATAAATATACCTTCGATAGCAACCCCTGCGCAGCGCCTTTGGTTGCCCTGCCCAAATCTTTTGCTGCATAAGCAGATTTGACAGGTAAGTTATCAATAGCGAATTGTAGATCAGCTTCAATATAGGCGTATACTTCAGATGCTGGTTCTCGTTTTATCAAATCACGGTCCTGTATAGGAATATCACCCCATCCGCGCACAAGATAAAAATAGTTCAGGGCACGCAAAAAACGGGCTTCAGCAATCAATCTGTTTTTATAGGTTTCGTCTGTTAAACCAAATTTCTCGGTATATTCAATTGCCTGTGTTGCTCTTCCTATTGATTTGTACCAGCGGATCCACATCGATTTGAATGAACCTGCAGTAGATGTGTAAGTCAGATTGTCTAATAATAATTTGTCTCCTCCTGCGTCGGTTGCTGAACTACCTTTATCTGCGTTGTCAGAAATCATTTCTGTTATGCCTAAAAAAGAAAAAGCGTAATCCCAATCAGTAAACATGCCATAGACGCCGTTAACGAATTGTTCGGGTGTATTGACAGTTTCGCTATCTTCGGCTTCTACACGTTCTTTTGACGGAACATCAAGAAAACTATTGTCTTTACAAGACTGTAGCGCAATGCCCCCACTAAGAAGAATTGCTATATAAAGTTTGTTAATTTTCATTGTCTTCAAAACTAAGGTGATTAAAATTGCATGTTAAGTCCAAAAAGGAAATTACGTGTGGTTGGATAAGCTGAGAGCTCTATCCCGGATGTTAGATTTGGGCTTCCATCTCCGGCCAGTTCAGGAGAGAAGCCGCTATACTTCGTAAACATAAAAGGATTTTGAGCTGTTACATACAACCTCAATTTAGATTTTGAACTATATAAATTATTAAATGTATAACCTACAGTTATATTGTTGATACGGAAATAACTACCTGACTCTAAGTAATAGTTGGAAGGTAAATATGACCTATCTGCTCCGGGGTGTGCATTCGTATGGTTCTCTGGTGTCCAGCGGTTTTCAAAAGTCTCTAGGTCAACATTTTGACCGGCGTTCATGCGCGCACTTTTTAATCCATTGTATACTTTGTTGCCAGAAACCCCATATCCAGATAAATTAAAATCTATCGCTTTATAGTTGATCCCTAAATTAATCCCGTAAGTGGAAGAAGGTAAGAATGAACCAAAGAAAACACGATCACGGGTGTCAATGATACCATCCTCATTCTGATCTTTAAATTTCAGATATCCTGGCCTGGCGGGACCGTTTGATGGATAATTTTTTACATCGTTGTCATCCTGGAATACGCCGTTTGTTTCATACATCCACCAGCCATAAATAGGCTGACCTACCCGGAGCTGTTTTGTTAATTCGCCATTGTTCAAACTACCACCTTGATCGCCATCATAAGCAGCTTTTACTTCCTTAACAGTATTTTTGTTGTAGGCATAATTTATACCTACGGTATAGCTGAAATCCGGGGAGATTGATTTATTCCAGTTTAAAGCAAGCTCAACCCCCTGATTCAGAATTTTTGCTCCATGGTCATAAAATTTTTCTTCATAAGCAGAAGTATATGTCGGTGTAACCAACAAGATCGCATTGGTATTCATCTTATGATAATAGTCTATGGAACCTGAAAGTTGGTTGTTAAAAAATGCGAAATCCAGTCCGGCGCCAGTTTCCTCTGTGACCTCCCAGCTTAAATTTTTAGCAGGGGTCCCATAGGCACTACCAAACACCATGTTTTGTTCTGGGCCAAATACATAATTGTAGTTGGAACTTTCTGGGCTTTGTAAAATTGTGGAAACATTGAGTGGAATATCTTGGTTACCAAGTTTTCCCCAGTTTCCGCGTACTTTCAAGAGATTGATCCAAGTGGCATCCTTCATAAAATCTTCGTTGGTTACTGTCCAGCCTAATCCTACGGAGGGGAATGTGCCCCAGTATTTGCCTGTATTACGAAATACACTAGAACCATCACGGCGTAATGTTGCTGTCAAATAGTATTTACTATCGTAATTATATTGAACACGCCCGAAATAAGACGCCAATGCACGCGGGGTATAATAAGTCTGAAGGGCAATACGGTCGTAATCTGCACCTTGGGTACTATTCGCGAGATTGATATTCCAATATTGCTCTTTTTCCGGAACATCGTAACCCGTCATACTGCTCATACTATTGATGTCATACTTTTCGCGGGACATACCTAATACCGCTTCGATATGATGTTTGTCAAAACTCTTGTTAAATGTTAAAAAGTTTTCCCATGACCAACGGAACTGTTCTAGATCAACGTAATTCAAACTGTTGTTGGCAAACTGAATGTCATCGGAAGATGCTGCCTTATTTGCTGCGAAGTCTTGGTCAGTTTTCTGTGGATTAGCATTTAACCAACGGTCTTTTATATTTGTAAAAACACGTTGTTTAGAATAAAATTTATTTCCACCAATACGTGAATTCACTTTTAGATAATCGGTGATTTTAAATTCTCCTTCGAAGCTACCTTGAAGACGAAGTGTATTTATTTTTTCATTTTGGCGAAGAACCTCGTATAATGGATTGCCTTCATCATTTAATTTGGCCATAATATCGTTAGGAGCGCCAGTTAAACCGCCCAGTCCCGTAGTTTGATTATAGTAGCCCGTTGCGTATCTACCATTGTCGTAACGAATAGGCATTATAGGGGCTTGTCGGTATGCCGTATTAAATGCACTGTAAGGTTTTGGTGTAGAGTTTGTTAACGTTAAATTTAGATTTTGACTAAATTTCAGACGGTTATTTAGAAATTTGTATACATTATTGTTTCGTATGGTATTTCGAACATATTTCGAGCCATCTAAAATACCGTTTTCCGTAAAATTGTTGGCCGATACAAAATAGTCAATTTTTTCGGTACCGCCGGAAATATTTACAGCATTGTTGAAAACCGAACCCGTTTTTAATAGTTCGTCGTACCAATCCGTATCGTAGGTTTGTTGGGGAGCTAAACTAAATTTTTCGCCAGTGGAAGCCCAGTATTCATTTGCATACTGCGAAAATTGAGAAGCATTCGCCATTTTTACTTTATTCAGGACGGTCTTTAATCCAGCATAACTTTCATAATTAATACTAAGAGTTCCGGTTTTACCTTTCTTCGTGGTCACGATAATAACACCATTTGCAGCCCGAAGACCGTAAATAGATGCAGAGGATGCATCCTTCAAAACATCCATAGATTCAATATCTGATGGGTTGATATTATTAATATCTGTTTGTGCAATTCCGTCGACAATATAGAGTGGATTTCTCCCGCCTAGCGCTGTACCCAGTCCCCTTATAATAACATTTGGAGAGGAACCCGGAGCTTCACTTGCGATAATATTTAAACCAGCAGCTTTACCTTGGATGGATTGCATCGCCGACATGGCAGGTTGCTTTGTGATATCGGATGATTTCAAGGAGCTGATCGATCCTGTCAGATCCGCTTTCTTTTGCGTACCGTAACCAATAACCACAACCTCTTCCAGTGCTTGGTTTTGATTTTCTAAGAATACATTGAGTTGCGTTTGATTGCCAATGTAGACGGTTTAAGCTGCGCCCGTTTGT